>JALHEL010000299.1 GCA_022837205.1 Leptolinea sp. | reverse complement strand
TGATGATTAGAGAAAAAGGAAGCAAGATAATAATTAAAATAACATTGATGATTTTTCCTAAAGCCGCTAATGATTTTTTCATTATTTTTCTTCTTCGAAGCGTGAAAACCTTATCATGTATAAAAAACAAAACGTTCTGAACATGATAAACCCATCATGTCAAAAAATCTCTAAATTTTGAACATGATCAGCTTTCATAATTCCCTTGCAACAATTTGAATAAAGGCACATTAATATAATAATTGCTGCGCCAGATTTTTTGTTTTTCAAGAAAGCCGGCTTCTGCCAGAGCATCTAAGTAAGAACCTGCCGTAACCCGCTTCACGCCCACATCCCGGATGACAAAATCAATTTTGGTGTAAGGATGTTTAAAAAGGGTGTTTAACAAATCCAACGAATAAATTTTTGGCAGTTGCATTTTGATCTTTTCTTGAGTCTCCGCCATCAGGTCTCTTAACTGATGAATGGTCTCGATAGTTTCCATAGAGGTTAACTCCACACCGCGGAGCATAAAAGCCAACCAGGCTTCCCAATTGTCATCCAAGGGATCGGTTCGTAATTGGGTTAGGTAAGCATTTTTTTCGCGAATAATATAACGGCTGAGGTAAAGCACCGGAAGATCCAACAGACCGTGCTGTACCAGATAAAGCAGATTTAAAATACGCCCGGTCCGCCCATTACCATCATAAAATGGGTGGATTTTCTCGAACTGGTAATGGATCAAAGCCATCCGTACCAACGGGTCGAGTCCTTCGTCAACAGCCTCATTGAAAAAGTTCAGAAGCCGCTCAAGCAGCTCCACAATTTGGTCATGGTCTTGGGGCGGAGTGTAAATCACTTTTCGGGTAGCGGAGTTCCCAACAATTGTTCCCGGCCGGCTACGGATACCGGGTCCCGGTTCTCCGATTACCAAAACAGCTTGGATCGCGACCAAATCTTCCAAAGAAAGTTCCCCTTTGGTCTCAATACGGGAAAAACCGAGCTTAAGCGCCTCAGAATAGCGTCCAACCTCTTTTGCGGCGGCATTGTTGAATTGGGGAATATCCAATTCTTGCTTGAACAGTTCATCATGCGAGGTGATGATGTTCTCTATAGCCGAACTGTCTTTCGCCTCTTGCAATGCCAAGGTATTCAGCAGGATATCTTGATTGGGCAGCAACGGTGCAACGCCTTTGAGTTCAGCCAGCCGGCGGTGTGCCATGACGATTTGCCTATTGAGTGTATCGGATTGAGCGACTTTTTCGGGCGGAAACGCATATAAGTCAGAAATCATACCCGATCCCCTTCAAATTTTCGCGAATCCGCTGCTGAAGCTCATTCCCGCGCGCAAACTGTTCGGCCAATTGTGCGGTCAGTGTATTCATTTTTTCTTCAAAAGGAATCCCATCATCTTCGGCTTCTTCTGTGCCTACATACCGCCCGGGCATTAAAACGTAATTATTGGCACGAACTTCATCCAGTGTAGCTGCTTTGCAAAACCCCGGTATATCTTTATAAACACCGCTTTCTCCACGCCAAGCATGGTAGGTGCCGGCGATTTTGGCAATATCTTCATCGGTGAATTCCTTATTGCGGCGATTGATCATCGTTCCCAGTTTGCGAGCATCAATAAACAATATTTCATTCGAACGGTTGCGGAATTTATGGTTCGTTCGATCTCGAGCCAGGAACCATAAACAGGCCGGGATCATCGTATTATAGAAAAGTTGAGAGGGAAGAGCGACCATACAATCCACTAAACCGTCTTCAATCATATTTTTTCGAATTTCACCTTCTCCGCCGGTATTGCTATTCATACTGCCGTTCGCCAGCACAATTCCGGCGATACCCGTTGGGCTAAGCTTATGGGCAAAATGTTGCAGCCAGGCATAATTGGCGTTTCCGACCGGCGGCACCCCATATTTCCAGCGAATGTCATCGCGCAACTGTTCACCACTCCAATCACTCACATTAAATGGCGGATTGGCAAGGATAAAGTCGGCCTTCAGATCCGGATGGCGATCATTAAGGAAAGTGTCGCCCAATTCCAGTTTGGCGTCGATACCGCGAATGGCCAGGTTCATCCGCGCCAGACGCAAGGTGGTCGGATTGGACTCCTGCCCGAAGATCGATAGATCTTTGATGCTGCCCTGATGATTGCGGACAAATTTTTCACTCTGAACAAACATGCCGCCGCTGCCGCAGCAACCGTCATATACTCGCCCGTTGAAAGGCTCAATCATTTCCACCAACAGTTTAACAATACTGGCGGGAGTATAAAATTGGCCGCCTTTCTTCCCTTCGGCGTCGGCAAATTGACCTAAGAAATATTCATAAACACGTCCCAGCAGATCCTGAGAGGTGTGCGCATCCTGGTGAAAACCGATGGTTCCGATGAGATCAATTAGTTCTCCCAGACGTTGTTTGTTTAACTCGGGATCCGCATAAATCTTAGGCAGCACACCCTTAAGCGGTGGGTTAATTCGCTCGATGGCATCCATCGCATCATCGAGATATTTACCAATTTCCGGTTGCTTTGCCCGATCCTGAAGATATTGCCAGCGCGCTTTTTCAGGGACGAAAAAGACATTATTGGCTAAGTACTCATCCGGATCTTCCGGATCTGAACCTTCATATTCGCCTTGGTTTTCTGTGAGCTTTTGGTACAGATCCTCAAAAGCATCGGAAATGTACTTCAGAAAAATAAGTCCCAGTACGACATGTTTATATTCCGCCGCGTCCATATTTGAGCGCAGTTTATCTGCGGCTGCCCAAAGCGTTTTTTCCAGTTCATGGTTGTTTTCTGTCATCTGCTTCTCCTGTCTAAATCGTCACA
>JALHEL010000298.1 GCA_022837205.1 Leptolinea sp. | reverse complement strand
AATATCACACCTTATGCCGTCCCGTTCAGGACCCTTTATTCGAGAAATATTGAAAATCTGTTTATGGCGGGTAGAAACATCAGCGTAACTCACGCCGCGTTGGGTACAGTAAGAGTAATGCGAACAACCGGTATGATGGGAGAGGTTGTTGGAATGGCCGCTTCCATAGCCCTGAAATACAATACTACTCCACGCGGGGTTTACATGAATCATTTGGATAAACTTAAAATATTAATGGAAAAAGGAGTGCCCGGGACGAAATAATTGTAGTTAGTTTTCCGAGCTTAAATTAAGGAAGGAGTAATAATCTGACTTGCACTCAACTCAATAAATAATTAAAACCTCAAATAACCAGCATGTTGTTGAATCGAATTACAGTACTATTTTTTTAAGAAAGTTTTAATTTATCCATACTAGTATACAAAACTGAAAATAAAATTATTAGAAATATGAGAAAATTTATTGCAATTGTTTTAACAGCATTCATTATACATTCGGTAAATGCTGAAAATTTAACCTCGCTTTTCATTGAAGCGGAAAGTTTTCAAAACAAAGGAGGATGGGTCGTTGACCAGCAGTTCATGGACATGACGGAGTTTTCAAAACAAAGGAGGATGGGTCGTTGACCAGCAGTTCATGGACATGACGGGCTCATCCTATCTTATGGCACATGGCCTGGGTACTCCGGTGAGTGACGCGACAACAACCGTAAATTTTACCGGAACAGGAGAATATACCGTATTTGTCAGGACATACGACTGGACATCGCCCTGGACTTCAAAAGAAGGCCCCGGCAAGTTTCAGTTAACTGTAAACGGGAAAGCCCCGAATAATAAAATTTTAGGTACTAAAAGCAATAGCTGGGAGTGGCAGGAAGCCGGTAAAGTGAAGATAAGCTCCGGGACAGTCACCGTCGGATTGCGTGATCTGACCGGTTTCAACGGCCGTTGCGATGCCGTGTATTTTACTATGGACAACGTTCCGCCACCGAACGAACCGGAATTATTAACAGCCTTTAGAAAGGAGAAACTGGGGTTACCTGAAGTTGTGCCCAATGCGGGAAAATTTGATCTTGTGGTAGTCGGAGGAGGGGTGGCCGGCACTACAGCAGCGCTCACGGCTGCCCGATCAGGTTTAAAAGTTGCCCTCATCCAGGATCGCCCGGTTTTGGGAGGCAACAACAGTTCAGAAGTAAGGGTGCACCTCGGGGGCAGGATCAACCTCGATCCCTACCCGAAGCTGGGGGATGTGGTCAACGAAATTGCCCCCCTCAGGGGAGGTAACGCCCAACCCGGGGATTATTACGAAGATGAGAAAAAACTGGAGATGGTCAATGCTGAAAACAACATAAGCCTGTTCCTGAATTTCAGGGCTTTTAAGGTTGAAAAAGAAGGGACAACTATTAAAACTGTAATTGCCAAACATATTGAAACATCCGAAGAACTAAGCTTTTCCGCACCACTATTTGCAGATTGTACCGGAGACGCGACAATCGGCTATTTGGCGGGTGCCGATTTTTCAATGGGAAGAGAAAGCAAAGCCGAATTCAATGAGCCCACCGCTCCCGAGAAATCGGATAAAATGACTATGGGCTCATCTGTCCAGTGGTATTCAAAAGAAGGAGAAAAAGGGTCGGATTTCCCGGAGTTTGACTACGGGATGGACTTTAACGAGACAAACGCTCAAAAAGTAACCATGGGGGAATGGACCTGGGAGACGGGCATGAACTTTGACCAGATTTCCGATTTCGAGAGGATCAGGGACTATGGTTTGCTGGTGGTATTCTCCAACTGGTCCTATCTGAAAAACAAAAGTTCGTTCAGGGAGGAATACAAAAACAGGTATCTGGATTGGGTGGCCTATATCGCGGGAAAAAGAGAATCACGCAGGCTGACAGGCGATAAGGTATTGACAGAACAAGACATTACCGATTTTGTAATTTATCCCGACGCCTCCGCGCCGACAAGCTGGACAATTGATCTCCATTATCCCGATCCAGAAAACACGGAGTATTTTCCCGGTTCCGAGTTTAAATCGATTGCGGTACATAAAGCCATACATCCTTATCCCATCCCGTATCGGTGTTTTTATTCCCGAAACGTTGACAATCTCTTTATGGCAGGAAGAAACATAAGCGTCACACACGTGGCACTGGGCACCGTGAGGGTTATGCGCACAACCGGCATGATGGGAGAAGTGGTGGGAATGGCCGCTTCGGTCGCTGTAAAGAATAAGACAACCCCCCGCGGTGTTTATCAAGAACATATGGATGAATTACAACGGCTCATGACAGTGGGAGCCGGCAAATACAACGTCGAGAATCTACAGAATTATAATTTGGGAGGAACCTTGGGGCCAAAAAAGACAAATCTTCAGATTCCGCCTTATGACAAAAACTAAATTAGCCATACTCATTATTTTTTCTTCCTTATTCCTGGGCGGATATAACTACTCTCCCGGTAATTCTTTTGAAACAGCTTTCCCTTCAAAAGATTTTCTCAACATGAAGGGAACAACAGTTTCCCATGTCATGGAGAATTCCGGCGACAGCCTGTCTGACAATAAAATCGTGGAATTGCAGGATAAAAACGGGCTGACCACCTGGTTTGCCCGGTATTTTCACAAAGATATCTGTATAACGGGAATATGCCGGATGGTCAAATTGTGGATATTCTGGGACGGGGTCGGGAATTATCTAGGCATACAACTGGATGAAAGGGAGCCGTTGACAAAATCCGACCACACTCCTTTCCAAACACAGGATTATATCCGGCTGGACGAAATTTTGAGGGATACCGTTTCTATCTTAAAAGAGCTTCAATACGAGGATCTGGTTATTGAGGATGCGCCCCGGTCCAGCGTCGATGGCAAATCCGAGAAAAAACTATTCGAAGTGGATGGATATTCAAGCGCAACATTGCCTTCGCTGAAAGAATATGTGATTAAAGACGCCGTGTTCACCTGTTACACATTATGGCATACGGTATACGGTGAAACAAAAGTGCGTATAGATGATTTACTGAATGATAAAGTTGACTCCGAATACATTAATAAATTGCTGGACGGAAGTGAAAACCAGAAACTGTTTGCCCTTGAAATGATCAGGCGAAACAATTCCTTTTTTTCCGAATTTGAATCTCCCATACTCCTCTTAATAGCTTCTCCCGACAAAAACATTTCGGAAAAGGCATTATCGCTGGTAACATTTAAATATTTAAACGATAAGCAAAACCAATTAAAATTCATCGGGTTAATGGATAATTCTTTGCCGGAAACAAGATACGAAATTATTTATAAGATGCAACTGGCAGAAAACGTATCTGTCGAAGCAATCGCTCTTTTGCTTGACAAATTTTCTGCCGGAAAAATAAGCGTGGGGGGACTGAATCAGATTTACAAAATTATTTCCAAACA
>JALHEL010000297.1 GCA_022837205.1 Leptolinea sp. | reverse complement strand
TCTCACCGGTAAAAATTCCTTTCACCTGTTCCGAAGTCAAACCTTCGATCGGATTATTGTTATTGACAATCACAGCGATTCCGTCATTCGCAATAACCAACGGGGTCAAAACCGCAAGTTCACTTTCTTTCAATTCACGGGAAGCCATTCCCAGATCGCAAATCCCGTCCATCGCGGAAGTCATGCCGGTTGTGGAATCACTCATTTGGATTTCGATTTCCGCGGCCGTATTTATTTTCAGGTAAGCTTCCTTCAGTTTTTCCATTACCGGAGTTACCGAAGAAGATCCGGCGACAACAATCTTTCCGGACGGATTTGTGGAAGAGAATGCAGCCGCATTTTCATCGACTTTGATATATCCCGCCGTTTCAACAACCGCCTGTCCGTCTGCACTCATAATAAAATTGACAAAATCCTGTGCGACAGCGCTCAATTCGCCTTTATAAGCGACATTGAACGGGCGGAAAATTTTGTAACTGCCGTCTCGAATATTCTCCACGGTAGCTTCCGCGTCGTCAATTTTCAGTGCTTTTACAGTATCATTTAAGGACCCAAGTGAGATATAACCGATGGCATAGGGATCACTTGCGACCGATGTCATTACAACATTGGTGCTGTTGGAAATGATCGCTTCCTCGGTAGTCATATCGATTTTTTCGCCTTTATCATTTTTTTGTTCGATTCCGAACAATTCGATGAAGGCGCCGCGGGTTCCCGAACCCTCTTCGCGTGAAATTACGGAAATGTCTTTGGACGGATCGAAATCAGCCGCAAAAACCGTGACAGATGCCAACATGGCAAGAATGACTGTCAAACTCATAACGATAAAACTTTTTTTCATATTTTCTCCTTTATTTTTTTATCAACTCCATCATATCGAACGGATGTAAAGGGAATATGAGTTATTTTGTAAAGTTTTTGTAAAAAAAAGCCGAACCATAAAAACGGTTCGGCTTTTTTTGCGAAATGGATATAACCGGTTGAAGGCTTTTCTGCTTCAACCGTTGATTTCGTTCATTTCTTACTGCGATCCGGCACGATTTCAATCCAATAGCCGTCGGGATCATTGATAAAGTAAATCCCCATTTTATTATTTTCGAAGCAGACGATATTCATCTTTTGATGGCGTTCATGATCGGCTTCAAAGTTATCGGACATCATTGCCAAATGATATTCCAAATCACCGAGGTCATAAGGCTCTTTCCGATCGCGTAACCAGGTGAGTTCCAACTGAAAATCCGTTACGCCGTCACCGAGGTAGACCAACTTAAAAGATCCATCCTCGGCATTCTTTTCCCGTACTGGTTTTAAGCCTAAGGCTTCATCATAAAATTTCAGACTTTTTTCAAGATCCAAAACATTAAAATTGAAATGATTAAACGTAAGCATTTTTTCTCTCCAATCGATCCATCTGACAACAAGATGAATTAAGTATAAGGCAAATAGGGAGGAAATATACCGTTTGATGAACCATGGCTCTCGGGGAATCCCTCTCAGCCCACTCCTCTTTCCGGCTTGCCGAAAATCACTCTCTATCTTTCAATCATCTCAATTTTGTGAAGGACCTTGAGAGGGAAGCCCTCTCACCCCCAATCTTTTCCGGCTTGCCGGAAATCGTTCCACATCTTTCAATCGACTCGATTTTGTGAAGGACCTTGAGAGGGAAGCCCTCTCACCGTTCCCCCCTTTCCGGCTTGCCGAAAATCACTCTCCATTTTTCTGCCGGCTCGGTTTTTCGAAGGACCTTGAGAGGGAAGCCCTCTCACCGCTGCCCCCTTTCCCGGCTTGCCGAAAATCGCTCTCCATCTTTCAACCGGCTCGGTTTTTCGAAGGACCTTGAGAGGGAAGCCCTCTCACCCCATTCCGTTGCCGGCTTGCTAAAAATCATTCCGCATCTTTCAATCATCTCGACTTTAACTTGTTAAAACAAGATTTCTTCGCTATACTTTTATTATAGAAAAACTCAGAAATATCCAGGAGGCATAAAATGGCTGTCATCCATGAAGCAAACCGCAAATTTGACCGGAAGAATATCTATACGAAATGGATTCTTCCGGACGATCAACCTGTTGCGAATATCATCTTGGTCCACGGTATCGGAGAACACTGTGCTCGATACGACCATGTCACCGCCTTTTTCGCTGACCATCATATTGCCGTCTATACCTTCGACCAAATCGGACACGGGAAAAGTGAAGGGAAACGCGGAGCGATGACCTACGATCAAACATGGGGAATTATCAATGAAATAAAAGCGGAATTGATCCAAAAGGAACCGGCAATTCCTGTTTTTCTCTACGGACATTCTATGGGAGGCGCAATTGTTTTATCATATGCCTATCGCTATCCGGAAAACTTAACAGGCGTAATCGCGACCGCTCCCGCAATCGGGTTGGCAAACCCCACCTCAGGTTTCATGACGGCAATGGCCAGGTTTCTCTCAAAAATATTCCCGAATATGACCATTTCGAACGGACTGGCACTTGACGGATTAACACACGACAAGAAAATTGTCGAGCTGTACCAAAACGACCCATTGGTCCATGACAAAGTCTCTTTTAAATTGGCTGTCGATTTGATCGATAAAGGCAATGAAATTCTGAAATCCGCCGACAAATTCCCCGTTCCTTTGTTATTACTGCAAGGGACCGAAGACAAGTTGGTAGATCCGAAAGCGACCGCGCAATTTGCAGCCCATCTCAATCAAAACGGTACTTATAAACCCATCGAAGGCGGCTACCATGAACTGCATAACGAGCCATATAAAGAAGAAATCTTTAACATCATTTTGCAGTGGATCAATGACAGAGTAAACGAACCCGAAAAGGAAAATGCTTGAATCGATTTTCCGCTTCATATGAGATGAACGGTTCAATCTGTCTTTGAATTTGCGGTAGAAAATTCTCGAGCGCAGCTTTTCGGGAATCATAATTATAAGAATTCGAAAGATGTGCCGAGAAATAACGGTAGAATTAAATCATCTTTAACAATTCCATCACAACGGATCCTTTGGGGAGGCATTATCCATGGAAAATTATTTTTTTAACGGTGACCTCACCGACATTGACAACGCGATAGCCCGATTAACAAAACTTGAAGCTGAAAGGCAAAAAAGAAAACTAATAATGATTCCCAGTGAATCGTTTGCTCCGCAAGCTGTCAGGGAATCCCTCGGTTCCGTTTTCCAAAATGTTTACGCCGAAGGTTATCCGCCCGAAGAAATGCGTTCTCTGACTGAAAATGAGATCTTAGATTACAAGGCAAGATTAGGTGATTATCGCAGAAATTCTGATCCGCGGTATTACAAAGGAGTCGAATATATTGATATCTTGGAATCGCTTGCCCGCCGCAGGTGCGCGGAACTTTTTGCGAATGATCGCATAAGTGCCGATGAGATACAAGTCAATGTTCAGCCGCTGTCCGGCGCTCCGGCAAACAATGCGGTCTACCATTTAATTAATCCCGGCGATACGGTTTTGGCGATGGATTTGCTTCACGGCGGACACCTTTCTCATGGCAGCCCGGTCAATCGCTCCGGCATGCTCTACAACATTGTTCACTACACAGTCAATCCCGAAACTCAATTATTGGACTATGACGAAATGCAACGGTTGGCATCGGAACATAAACCGCGAATGGTCATTGCGGGATACACTTCTTATCCTTATATCCCCGACTGGGAACGGTATCGAAAAATATGCGACAGCGTCGGAGCCATACTGATGGCCGACATTGCCCATATCGCCGGATTGGTCGCCGCGGGCGTCGTCGCTTCACCGGTCGGATATGCAGATGTCATTACCTTTACCTCTCATAAGACTTTAACCGGACCGCGCGCTGCCGTGATCTTAACCACCGACCCCGAACTTTCCAAACGGATTGATAAGGCGGTTTTCCCGGGAGAACAGGGAGGACCTCATACCCAGGTCTTTGCCGCGTTGGCGACGAATTTCAAAATCGCCGCCACACCGGAATTCAAGGTTTACCAGCAACAAATTCTAAATAATACCCAGGCTATTATTAAACAATTGCAGTCTCGCGGAATCAAAGTGGCGTACCAGGGCTCAAACAGCCATATGCTTTTGGTGGATTGCAAATGCATTAAAGGGGAGGACGGTACCACTCTATCCGGTGATATGGCGGCTCGTATCTTAGACAATGCGGGTATTGTTTTGAATCGGAATACGATCCCCGGAGACAAATCAGCTCTTCGCGCCAGCGGCATTCGCATGGGAACATCCTGTATTACTCAAATTGGTCTGAAGGAAGAAGAATCCGCTCAGGTGGCTGATATTATTGCCGATCTGCTTTTCGCGATTCACCCTTATTCGATGCCGGGAGCAAAAGGATTGCTTCAAAGGGCTAAAATCGATTTCGACGTTTTCGAATCTTGTAAAACTCGTGTTCGACGCTTATGTGAAAAGCACAATAAGTTTACCGATTCCGACGAATTCGGTTATCCCCATTTCTATTACATCGATGATTCGTTTCTGTCTGAGCAAGGAACCTCCTATCTGTTGATCAGCGGCGACAAAAGTCAGGAATTTGTCAATTTCGCCTTTCAAAATGATGCCGAATCGCTGTCGCTGAATGAATGTCAGGATGCTGTTATCTCTGTCAACGGTGAGCTCATTAACGGTTGTTTGATGCTGAGAGAAGATGGATATCAGTTCGGTTGTCCGTCGGAAAAAATTAATGTGGTTGCCGCTTGGTTGCGGGATCTTTCGGATGGTTTTATTCG
>JALHEL010000296.1 GCA_022837205.1 Leptolinea sp. | reverse complement strand
ATGCGTTTCGGAAAAGTCAAGAGTTACAGCCAATGGATTCAACCGGCTATTGTCGGCAATACCCTTGAACTGTTGGAAAAAGAGCTTCGGAAATGGCATTGGAAGATTCATCATGTTCAACTTTGCCTGACAACGGATCCTTTCATGGTCGGATATCCGGAAGTCCGGCAGCTTTCGTTAGCGTCAATTCGCATGATCAATCAAAACGGTATTCCGTGCGGCATATTGACAAAGGGAGTGTTACCGCCCGAACTTGCGGAAATGGATCAACGAAATTCTTACGGAATTTCTCTGGTTTCATTGGATGAAGAATTTCGCGAAAGATGGGAACCCGGTGCGGCACCCTATCGGGAAAGGATCGATGCTTTACGTTATCTCCATAACAAAGGAATGCATACTTGGGTACACATGGAACCTTACCCGACTCCCAATGTTATTTCACAGGATTTGAATGAAATTTTGGAAGAAATCAGTTTTGTTGATTCGATCGATTTCGGCCGTTGGAATTATTCGTCGTTGATTTCTCATTTCCCCGATTCGGATGCATTTTATCGGGCTATGGAGGAGCAGGTCCGAACTTTTTGCGAAGCACACGGAATCGAATGAGAAAATGAGTGAATAAAGACGAAATAAAGCGAAGTTTTGATGCAAATTCTCCCTATGATAAAATAAGAGACGATATCGTAACTGCAAGAGCCCGAAGGAAAATGCATGGATCAACCTGAAATTTCCGTTATTATCCCATTTTTAAACGAAGAAGAAAATTTACCCGATTTGATTGCCGAATTGGAAGCGTTTGCTCCGACTATGCCCGTTAGGATGGAAGTCGTTTTCGTCGATGACGGCTCGACCGATGGCTCTTTGGATCTTTTAAGAAAGACACACTTCCGGAATTTCAGCGCAAAGATTGTTAAACTCTCACGAAATTTCGGTTCGCATCCGGCGGTTCGAGCCGGTTTCCTGAATGCCGCCGCACCAAACTGCGTCTGGCTCGGTGCCGATTTACAGGAACCGTTGGAAATTATCCGATTGGGATATCAAAAAATCCGGGAAGGGTACGATCTGGTCTGCGTACAGAAAAAGAATGTCAAAGTTGGCAAATCGGAGAAATTATTTTCGAATACCTATTCCCGGCTGATTCGTAAGTATGCGATTCCGGGTTATCCTCCGGATGGGGTTAATACCGTTTTTTTTAATGAAAAAGTCAAACGGGAATTGAATCGGAATATCGAATCCAATTCGTCTGTGGTATTGCAGGTTTTGAATCTGGGATTTAAACAAACGACTTTGGATGTCGAGTATCGGGAACGGGTTCATGGGCGATCGAAATGGTCTTTCGGGAAAAAAATGAAGCTGATGATCGATTCGTTTGTCGCTTTTTCATTTTTTCCCATCCGCATGGTAAGTGCAATGGGATTTATTTTTGCGATTATCGGAGCGATTATCGCACTTTATTTAATTATCATCAAACTTTTCAACATTCGGGAAGTTACTCTCGGCTGGCCTTCTTTAATCAGTATATTGATGATCGGTTTCGGCATTACCAATATCTCCTTGGGCGTTATCGCCGAATATCTTTGGCGGACGTTGGACGCTGCCCGAGGCAGGCCCTCGTTCATTATCGAGTCGGTTGAAGGGTTGAGTCAGGCAAATCAAAATGATTAATATCGTTCAAATCGGTTACGGTTATTGGGGTTCGAATGTGGCGCGGAATATCTCTCTTTCCAAAAAAACGAATTTGGCGGCCTTGGTGGATAAAGATCCGAACAGGTTGGAAGCGGCTGAAAATACATTCCACGATCGGGTGGAATTAAGCACGGATTATCTTCCATTTCTCAACGATCCCGAAATCGATGCTTTTGCTTTGGCTATTCAGACCGAACCGTCCTTTGAAATAGCAAAACAGATTATGCAAGCGGGAAAGCATCTGTTTATTGAAAAACCGATGGCGGAAAATACCGAGAAAGCGATTATTCTGAATCGAATCGCCAAAGAGAAAAATGTCGTTCTGCATGTAGATCACATCATGCTTTTTCATCCGATTATTCGTCGCATTAAACAAATGTATGACGAGGGGGAACTCGGCGATTTGATTTATTTTGATATCTCCCGTATGAATTTGGGGCCGATTCGCCGGGATGTGAATGCTATGTTGGATTTGGCTGTTCATGATCTAGCTGTAATTGATTTTATTTCCGGCGGGAAGGAACCTTACCATGTCGAGGCAATCGGTGAAAAACATTATGGAAATCAAGAGACGTTGACCTATCTGACTTTAAAGTATCCGGGTTTCCTCGGCCATATTAAATCCAGTTGGATTTCACCGATTAAAGAGCGTCGTACTATCATCGGCGGCACACGAAAAATGGTCATTTTTGATGATATGAAGACCATCGATAAGCTGACGATTTATGATCAAGGGATCATTGAAGTGGGCACGGAATACGGTTCTTATGAGTTCAAAGCGCGATCGGGAGATATTACCATTCCTTATATCGCACAGGAGGATGCTTTGCGGAACAGTATTGAGCATTTTGCCGACTGTGTGGAAAACGGGACCGAATCGATTGCCAACGGAGACCATGCCATTAAAATTATCCGTATATTGGACGAAGCGCGTGAAAAAATGAAAATAAATTCAACCGAGCCGAAGCCGGAAAATGAGCCCGGTTAAACCGGCAGGAAGAGAAAAATGAAAAATATCCCGATTATGAAGCCTTATTTTGATGAGGATGAAGCCAAGGAAGCTGCCGCGGCATTGGCTTCCGGATGGGTAGCTCAGGGTCCGCGCGTGGCGGAATTCGAAAAAGCGGTGGCGGCTTACGAAGGAAATGCCTACGGTGTCGCGGTTTCAAGTTGCACTGCCGCCCTGCATCTCGGCATGATAGCGTTGGGGTTCGGCTCCGGAGACGACGTGTTGGTCCCTTCCTATACTTTTGTGGCAACCGCCAATGCCGTTGAATATACGGGAGCGACTGCCGTGCCGGTCGAAGTGGATATTCGAACCTATACCATCGATGTAGGTTGGGCGGAGAAGTTTATTCAATCCCGGTATGCAGAAAAGGAAGGTCGTTGGATCAATCGGAAAAGCGGGAATCGTTTGGCGGGAATTATACCGGTCAATGAGTTCGGACTTTGTGCGGATATTCCGGCGGTCAATGCACTGGCAAAACGCTACGGCTTAAAAGTATTTGAAGACAGCGCCTGTGCCTTGGGTGCGAAGATCGGAGAAACCCATGAGGGATGCTTCGGGAATCCCTCGGCGGTCAGTTTTCATCCGCGAAAGTCGATCACTACCGGTGAAGGGGGGATGATATTAACTTCCGATATTGAGTTGATGGAGCATGTGCGAAAACTTCGTTCTCAGAGTTGATGGAGCATGTGCGAAAACTTCGTTCTCATGCCGCATCGCTCTCCGAGATTCAACGCCATCAAAATAAGGGATATTTACTGCCGGATTATGATGAGCTGGGCTATAACTATCGGATGACCGACATTCAGGCGGGGATCGGCTTAGCCCAAATGCGCAAAATCGAATTGATTATGAATCGCAGAAAGGCAATCGCCGCCCGCTATGACGAATTCCTTCCGCAGGTTGTTCCTTTTTTGAAAACACCGTTTGTCCCGGAAGGATATACCCATATTTATCAAACCTATGCCTGCATGATCGATACTGAACGACTGGGAATGAAAAGCATCGAAGAAGGAAACCGCTTCCGAAACGAGCTGATGGACAAACTGGAACAGAACGGCATTGCGACCCGACAAGGGACGCATGCCGTGCACTCGTTGGG
>JALHEL010000295.1 GCA_022837205.1 Leptolinea sp. | reverse complement strand
TATTCAAAATTCGTCAGGCACTCCATTTTTGATTTTATGATAAAAAATAAATCTATATCTTGTAAAGAAACTATAAAACCCGTACTTTTACTGTAAAAAATTTTCGTTTTCTACTTTAAAACAGTTTTATTATGCTTAAATCGTTGAGAGCTAAAATATTTTCAAGCTTTATGCTGTTGGTGCTGATGCTTGTAATTGCCGGGGTCATGTCCATTATTGAGTTCGACAGGGTGGGTGCATCCATTAAAAATGTAATGGACGATAATTATAAATCCATCGAGCAAACCAAATATATGCTCGATGCGCTGGAAAGGGAAGACAGTGGTTTATTGATGTATCTGATGGGGAACCGGGAGACGGGGAGCCAAACCATTGATCTTGCCTATTCAACCATACAAAATGCCATTAAACTTGCACAAACCAATATCACCGAAAGAGACGAAGAAAAATATATCGGCAACATTATAGAAGAGTACAAGAAATTTCACACTTCCGTTAAGCAGATCACCGATACCAGTATTACATTGACATTGGATGAAAAAAATGAAATATACCTGCAAAACCAGCAATTGTTCTTCGCAGCAAAAAAGTCCATTAACGAGCTGATGCAACTCAACCAGGATGGTATCTACAAACAAACGGAGTTGATGAAGGAGAACTCAAAAAGGGCCATGATGCCTGCCATTGTTTCCATCGTTGCCGCCATCGTTTTTGCCCTGTTGCTTAATTTTTTCATATCCGAGTACTTCATCAATCCCATTCATCGCCTGATAGACAGTTTAAAATCATACTATCCCGAGATGGGGAGAATTGATGCAAAAATCGGCTTAAAAGATGAGATAAAGACACTTGAAGATGAAATCAACAATTTAATTGTCAGGTTCAAAGTAAAATAACGATTTAAATGAGAACAAAAGCTATTGCAAAATACCTGGGATTTGTGTTGTTGTTTAACGCGCTATTTCTTTATATTTCCGCCGCAATCTCACTCTTCCTTCATGAAAACTCACTCTCTCCACTTTTATACAGTGCAGTGGTCTGCACCATCTTAGGCCTTTTCCCACAAATATTTGTGGAGAAGATTGACGAAATCAATTTTCGCGAAGGAATGGCCATCAGCGTTTTCGGATGGATCTTAACCTGCTTTGCAGGTGCGGTCCCGTATTTTATGTGGGGCGGTGAGTTTACGTTTGCAAATGCGCTTTTCGAAAGTGTTTCGGGATATACAACCACCGGTTCCACCATTTTACAAAACGTGGAAGGGCTTACCAAAGGTATGCTTTTCTGGCGGTCATCTACTCATTTCATCGGTGGAGTTGGTATAATTCTGTTTGTGCTTCTCATCCTCCCCGACTCCAAAGGAATACGTACCAGCATATATCGCAGCGAAGTTTCAGGGCTGTCGTTGATGAATTTCAGCATGAGGGCCAGACGAATTGTGCGCATCATCAGCATCGTTTACATCAGCCTTACCGTAGTCCTTATCATACTCTTATGGATATTGGGAATGTCGTTCTTCGACGCTGTTTGCCATTCTTTCGGAACAATCGCAACCGGTGGTTTTTCAACCAAAAACCTGAGCATTGCCTATTACGACAACGTGTGGATTGAAATTACGTTAACCGTTTTTATGTATTTGAGCAGCTTGCACTTTGGACTTTTGTTCCTGACGTTCACGGGAAATAAGAACAATATTTTCACCTCTAACGTAATAAGAAGTTACACCCTTATTATCCTCATCGGAATAGTATTGATTGCTGTCAATTTGATCCGTTCCAGCGGATATACCTGGGGTGAAGCATTTCGCCACGCATCGTTTCAAGTAGTTTCGCTCACGTCAACCACCGGTTCCGCTACAATCGATACCGAAGTCTGGCCCACCTTTTCGAAGATCATACTTATCTATTTTACCATACAATGTGCTATGGTTGGATCCACCGGCGGCGGTATAAAATTCGACCGGATTTATCTCTTTTTCATGTCGTTGAGGCGACGGATTAAACTCATTCAGCATCCGCAGGGCATCTACGTAACCAAGATGAATGGGAACATTGTTACCGAAGAGCTGGAACTCCAAACCATGGCATTTATTATACTCTATATTCTGATCTTTTTTGTGGTGACATTAATTCTTTCAGCGATGAATATCGATGGTATAACCGCCTTTACCGCATCTATCACAACCATTGGAAACGTTGGCCCGGGATTCGGGAAGATCAGTTCATTAGGCAATTTTTCGGGACTTCCCGATGCTGCAAAATATCTTTTGTCGATCAATATGTTGCTGGGGCGTCTGGAAATCCTCAACGTAATTACCCTGTTCCTCATATTGATTAAGAAGAATCATTAATAGGGCTGTTTTTTGGGAAGAAAAACGTACCTTTGTACGCTTTTCAATGGTTATTAGGGCTTCGCCGATATTCGCTACACGTTATTCAATAGTGATTAGTCGTGGCAATCAAATTTTCATCGAAACAACAAATTACCATTGAGCATCTATTGAACAACAATTGAATTACAACTAAATTTATATGAACTTTGTAGAAGAACTCCGTTGGCGCGGTATGATTCACGACGTGATGCCCGGAACGGAAGAACAGTTACTGAAAGAACAAACATCGGGATACCTGGGAATTGACCCCACAGCCGATTCGCTTCATATCGGGCATCTGGTGGGCGTGATGATGCTTAAACACCTACAGCGGTCGGGACACACACCCATAGTACTTGTTGGTGGAGCCACGGGAATGATTGGCGACCCGTCGATGAAATCGGCAGAGCGCAACCTGTTGGATGAACAGACCTTGCGGCATAATCAGGAAGCGATTAAAAAG
>JALHEL010000019.1 GCA_022837205.1 Leptolinea sp. | reverse complement strand
AACGGAGATGTGAGAGTGGTGTTGGACGGGAAAGAATATTCGGCACCGGAAATTTCAGCCATGATTTTGGCAAAAATGAAAGCTGACGCCGAAGCATATTTGGGCGAAAAAATTACTCAGGCGGTTATTACGGTTCCCGCTTATTTTAATGACAGTCAGCGGAATGCGACCAAAGACGCCGGAAAAATCGCCGGCTTGGAAGTGCTGAGAATCATTAATGAACCGACTGCTTCTTCACTGGCTTACGGCTTGGATAAGAAGACCAATGAATTGATTGCGGTTTATGACTTGGGTGGCGGTACATTCGATATCTCCATCCTGGATGTGGGTGACGGTGTATTCCAGGTACGGTCTACATCGGGCGATACCTTCTTGGGCGGCGATGACTTCGATCAGCGTATTATGGATTATCTGATCGATGAATTCAAGAAAGCAAACAACATGGACTTGCGCCAGGATCGGCAAGCGTTGCAACGGTTGAAGGAAGCGGCTGAGAAGGCAAAAATCGAACTCTCATCGACGATGCAGACGGAAATCAACTTACCGTATATTACAGCCGATGCCACCGGTCCGAAGCACTTGGTGATGACCTTGACGCGTGCAAAGGTTGAGCAATTAACTTCCGATCTGATCGCACGGAGTTTGGAACCTGTCCGCAATGCATTACGGGATGCGAATCTGAAGACCAGCGATATCAATGAAGTCGTTTTGGTTGGCGGTATGACCCGTATGCCGGCAGTCCAGGAAGCGGTAAAACGTGAATTCGGTAAGGAACCGAACAAGAGCGTTAACCCGGATGAAGTGGTGGCGGTCGGTGCGGCCATTCAAGCCGGAGTCCTCGGCGGAGAAGTGAACGATATTCTGTTATTGGACGTGACACCTCTGACCCTGTCGGTCGAAACAATGGGTGGAGTTGCCACACCGATGATCGAGCGGAATACTACCATTCCGGCGAAAAAGACTCAGATCTACTCGACTGCAGCAGACTCACAAACTTCCGTCGAAATTCACGTCCTGCAAGGCGAGCGTCCGATGGCAGCCGACAATAAGAGCCTCGGGAAATTCATCTTGGACGGAATTCCGCCGGCTCGACGCGGCGTTCCGCAAATTGAAGTCACCTTTGATATCGATGCAAACGGTATTTTGAAAGTGACGGCGGTGGATAAGGCTACCAACCGCAGCCAGAATATTACGATCAGCGCATCATCCGGTCTGACCGATGCCGAAGTGGAGCGAATGCGTAAGGAAGCCGAGATCCATGCGGAAGAAGACCGAAAACGCAAGGAAGGAATCGAGATCAAAAACAATGCGGATAACGCCGTCTATACAGCCGAAAAGTTGCTGGAGGAAAACGGGGATAAAATCCCGGCCGATATGAAGTCCAACATCCAATCGAAAGCCGGTGAATTGAAGAATATCCTCAACGGAACGGATTTCGATACGATGAAACGGATGACGGATGAATTGAACAAGATGATTCAAGACATCGGAAACATCATGTATCAGCAACAGCAACCCGGTGCCGGACAGTCTCAATCGGATCAAGGCAGCGGTGCATCAGGCCAAAATCCTCCGACAGGGAACGACGGGAATGATGATGTTGTTGACGGTGAATTCCGCAGCATGTAATCACCTAGTTCGGTAAAAAGAATAATCGCTGTACCGCGAACCTTTATAATAATAAGGATACGGTACAGCGATTTGTTGTTCCGTCATCCCCGGTTTTTACCGGGAAGTTTTTATGATCGAGAAGTGGTAAATTAATGGTAAAAGATCGAGATTATTATGAAGTCTTGGGAGTCGGCAGAAATGCCAGCTCCGATGAATTAAAAACAGCTTTCCGAAACCTCGCAAGAAAATATCATCCGGACATTAACAAAGACCCCGGGGCAGAGGAAACATTCAAAGAGATCAACGAAGCTTACCAGGTCCTTTCCGACCCGGATAAACGAGCAGCATACGATCGATATGGGAAAGCCGGCGTCAGCGGCGTAGGGAACGGATTCGATTATTCTCAGGTTGATCTCTCCGATATCCTCGGTGATCTCTTCGGATTCGGAGGATTTGGAGGCTTCGGAGGCTTCGGTTCCACACAATATTCATCGCGCCAACGCAATGCCCCGCGAAGGGGGGCGGATCTGCAAACGACCGTCACTTTGAAATTTGAAGAAGCATGCTTCGGAGTCGATAAAGAAGTTCAATTTTCCCGCGATGAAAAGTGTTCGCGCTGTCACGGAACGGGAGCCGAACCGGGGACTTCGCCCCAACGATGTTACACCTGTAACGGTACCGGTGAAATTAAAACAAATCGTCAAACCATGTTCGGTTCTATGGTGCAGGTTTCAACCTGCCCCACCTGTAACGGACGGGGAGAGATCATCAGCACCCCCTGCACGCAATGCCACGGACGCGGTCTCGAACGGAAAACCGTAAAAAAGGTGGTATCTATCCCCGCCGGAGTGGATACAGGCACACGCATTCGATTGTCGGGAGAAGGCCAACCGGGTGATAACAACGGACCCAGCGGAGATCTTTACGTGGACATCCGCGTCAACCCTCATAAGTATTTCCATCGGAAAGATGCGGATATTCAACTGGATATGAACATCAATATCGCTCAAGCGACTCTCGGTGATGAGATCGATGTTCCTACTATCGACGGCACGGAAAAACTGAAAATTCCCGCAGGAACTCAACCCGGAAGAGTATTTACCCTAAAAGGAAAAGGAATTCCTCGTTTACAGGGCAGCGGAAGAGGAGATCAAAAAGTGGTCATTAACGTTGAAATACCGAATTCTCTGACACCGGAACAACGGGATTTGATGGAACAGTTAGCCGGAACCATGGGGACGGAAGTCATTCCTCAGGAAAAAAGTTTTTGGGATCGTCTCAAGGATGCGTTAAATGGCTGATCCCGCCTGGCTCGAAATCAGTGTTGTCGTAGACAGTGAGACGGCGGAAGCCGTTGCCGAAGTGTTATCCCGCTACGCCGAAAACGGCGTTGTCGTGGAACAGGGCGTAGATTATAACGATGCGGAAGATGTGGGAACGCCGTTCGGTCCTTGTCGGGTAACCGGTTACCTTCCGGTGGATGAAACGACGGAAGAAAAACGGCAGCGGATTCTGGAAGGCCTTTGGTATTTAGGGCGCATCACCGCCGTTCCGGAGCCGGAATTTAAGTTTATTGAAGACGAAGACTGGATGGCAGCATGGAAAAAATTCTACCATCCGATTCTGATCGGCGAAAAGCTTTTGATCCTTCCCGCTTGGATGCCATCCATTGAGCCCGAACGCATCGCAATAAAGATTGATCCCAGCATGGCTTTCGGAACCGGCACTCATCCCACTACTCAGTTATGCCTGGCGATGGTAGAAAAGTACATCGTTTCCAATGAGGACATCATTGATATGGGGTGCGGTTCAGGGATACTCTCCATCGGAGCGTTACTACTCGGCGCCCGTCACGCTTTGGGAGTGGATATCGATAACGAGTCCATGCAAAGCAGCCGTGAGAACGCCGAAAATAATGGAGTGGCGGACAGGCTGGAACTTTTCAAAGGTACTGTCCAGGAAATTTTGAACGGAGCATGTTCCATCAGGCAAGCTCCTCTGGTTACAGCCAATATCCTGACGCCCATCCTCATTCAATTATTTGACCAAGGAATGGCGGACCTGATCACTCCCGGTGGGGTGATTCTGCTCAGCGGTATTCTCGAAGAACAGGATGAGAAAATTCGGAATGCAGCCGAAGCGCAGGGGCTTGAATTTCTTGAGAAGCGCCAGATTGCGGACTGGGTCGCATATGCGTATCGCAAACCGCAAAAATAAATCATTTAAAATATCCCTTTCGCAGAAATTTTATTTCTGCCGGAATGAAAATAAATTCGGATACGATTTATCGATTCTTTCCGAATAAAGATTTCGTAAGAAGTCTGATTCTTCACAAAAAAATGGACTCGAAAACTCAGCCTCAGAAATGAGGATTTGACGTTAAAATACTTTTCATATAGATAACACTACCCGTCAGAGGAACCGCTGTATAGAAGGAGTTCCTTTAGTCAGAATAGCAGACGGAAAGAATAAATCGAAAAGGGTGAACCGACTATGATAAATTCCATACGCGAACGAATCAAGCAATTGGAACATCAACGATCGATGTCCGGCTTGGAAATTTTGAAATACATCGGTCCCGGTCTTTTGGTAACGGTCGGATTTATCGACCCGGGAAATTGGGCTTCCAATGTCGCAGCCGGATCCGATTACGGCTATAAGCTGCTTTGGATGGTTACCCTTTCCACTTTTATGCTGATCATTTTGCAACATAATGCGGCACATTTGGGGATCGCGACCGGTTATTGCCTTTCGGAAGCTTCCTCCATATACGTCAAACCTTGGCTCAGTCGATTTCTCCTGACCACGGCATTGTTGGCGACAGCCGCTACCGCGATGGCAGAAATATTGGGCGGAGCCATTGCGCTCCAAATGCTTTTTAACTTGCCATTGAAAATCGGCGCGATTCTGGTTACGGCGCTTTCTCTCACCTTATTACTGACGAACTCTTATAAATTGCTGGAACGTTGGATCATCGGTTTTGTTTCCCTGATCGGTCTTTCTTTTATTATCGAGATTATCTTGGTAGATGTCGATTGGGGGCAGGCAGCTGTCAGTTGGGTGAAACCATCGATTCCCGCCGGATCCATACCCGTCATAATGAGTGTGCTGGGTGCAGTAGTCATGCCCCATAATCTTTATCTTCATTCCGAAATTATCCAAAGTCGCCAATGGAATCTAAAGGATGATGAGGTTATCAGACACCAACTGAACTATGAATTCTTGGATACGATTGTTTCGATGCTGATCGGTTGGGCAATCAACAGCGCTATGATTCTGGTCGCTGCCGCAACCTTCTTTGCCAACAGCATCCATGTCAGTGCATTGGACACGGCAGGCGCTATGCTCAAGCCGTTGTTGGGGAACGGTGCTTCGGTTATCTTCGCAATCGCACTGCTGTTGGCGGGCATTTCATCCTCGATAACCGCCGGAATGGCAGGCGGAACGATCTTCGCCGGAATGTTTAAAGAACATTATGATATTCACGATATTCATTCCCGAGGTGGAGTCATCGCCATCTTTCTGTTAGCGCTGGTCGTGATTTTCTTCATCCAAGATCCGTTCATGGGGTTGGTTTATTCGCAAATGTTGCTCAGCATTCAGTTACCGTGGACGATTTTTTTACAGATTTATTTAACCAGCTCCAAAAAAGTGATGGGGAAGTTCGCCAATTCCAAGGGGAATTTCATCCTTTTGATGATCATCGGGTTGATCGTAACCGGTCTTAATATCGTATTGCTAATTAGTTTTCTTCGATAATTCTTTCGAAATTCTCATTGACAGTTTTTCGAGATAACGATTTGGATGATTTTCCAACCGCAACCTTGGAAGATTCTTTTCAATTCGAATTATTCCTTAACGGCTTCGATCAGAAAAGACGCGACATAATCTTCCACATTGCTTCCGGGTACCCAGGATTTTAAAATCTCCTTGCTGTTATCTTTAGGGGTTAAGCGAATATTTTTAAAACCGACTCGTTGTAACAGATCTCGAATCGTATCTGCTTGTTCGGCACCTGCGATACAGCCCGTTAACAGATCCGGATCCTTCTTTATTTCCTCCGGCAGCTCGGCTGTGGCAACAATATCCGAAATAGATAATCTCCCGCCCGGTTTCAGCACACGATAAGCTTCTGCAAAAACCTGATCCTTTGATTGGGAAAGGTTGATGACACAATTTGAAATAATTACATCCACCGAACCATCCGCCACCGAAAGATGTTCGATTTCTCCCAGACGGAATTCTACGTTTGTATATCCCATTTTCTCAGCATTTTCTCTGGCCAATAAAACCATTTCGGGAGTCATGTCTACTCCGATGACATAGCCGTCTTTACCGGCCATCTTTTCGGCAAGAAAACAATCAAATCCGCCGCCGCTACCGAGATCCAATACAATTTCCCCTTCTCGGATGGCGGCTATAGCCAGGGGATTTCCGCATCCGAGACCCATATTGGCTTCCGCCGGAACCGATAATAAATCTTCTTTGGAATAACCGTTTCGCAAAGCCGCTTCGGTTATGCCAACAGTAACAGAAGAACCGCAACATCCGCTGCCTGCGCAGCAACCGGTAGGAAGGTCTCGGTTCGCGATCGACGAATACTTTTCGATGATTATTTTTTGTGTTTTATTTTTATTCTGTTCCATCTGTCAATAATCCTTTAATAAATAATGTTTAAAAGTCCGTATTGTGCCTAATATGATTTCTCGGAAGTTTTCTTTGAATTTATTTCTAAAGCCGGAAACCAATGTTGTGTATTGTTTGCAATATTAACCAAGATCAGCATCGTAGGCACTTCAGTCAATACACCGACTGTTGTAGCCAAGGCAGCGGGAGAATCCATTCCAAACAAAGCGATGGCAACTGCAACCGCCAGTTCGAAGAAGTTTGAAGCACCGATCATTCCGGCCGGTGCGGCGATCGAATAGGGTAATTTTGCCCAACGACAAGCGAAATAAGCAATAAAGAAAATCAAAAAAGTTTGAATAATCAAGGGAATTGCGATCAGCACAATATGCAAAGGATTCCTCAAAATCGTTTGTCCTTGGAAAGAAAATAATAGGATTAAAGTTAAGAGCAATCCGATTATCGTTACCTGATCAAATTTATGGAGAAAAATATTTTCAAAGTAATCGACGCCCTTGTTTTTGATAACCGTCACTCTGGTCAGAAAACCACCCGCAAGCGGAATCACCACAAACAATAAAACCGATAGGACCAAAGTGTCCCATGGAACGGTTACATTGCTAATTCCCAACAAGAATTTTACGATAGGAACAAATGCAACCAAAATGATCAAATCATTTGTCGCCACTTGTATAACAGTATAAGCCGGATCTCCTTTGGTTAAGGTACTCCAAACAAAAACCATAGCCGTACAAGGCGCCGCGCCAAGCAACACCATGCCCGCTAAATACTGTTTTCCGAGATCCGCAGGAATAATGTTTTTAAACACAACGTAAAGGAAAAAAGATCCGATCGCAAACATCGTAAAAGGTTTAATGAACCAGTTGGTAATCCAGGTAATATATAAACCCTTTGGGTTCTTACCGACATTTTTAATGCTTTGAAAATCTACTTTCAACATCATCGGATAAATCATCACCCATATCAGAATCGCTGTCGGTAGCGAAATGTTTGCATATTCGAACCTGCCGAAGAATGCCGGTATCCCCGGAAGAAATTTTCCAATCAAAATGCCGGCAACCATACATAAAATAACCCAAATCGATAAATATTTTTGGAAAAATCCGATTCCGATATTTTCCGACTTTGTATTCATAAGTAAAAATCCTTCTTTATTATTTGGAATTCCGCCGATATTTTTTGCAAATACAATCGTCTTTTTCTTTCATAAGACGGCTGAGGAAGTCAATAAGCGTATTGGACTTCTCTTGATTAATCGTATATTTCATCCATGCTCCGTCTCTCTTCGCAAATACCAAACCGCTGTCGGATAAAATCTTCATATGATAACTGAGTGTCGGTTGGGAAATATTGAATTCCGTTAAAATATCACAAGCACACATCTCCCCACAGGACAACATATCGACAATTTTTAAGCGAGTTTCATCCGATAAAGCCTTAAAAATCGGGGCATACTCCCTATAGACATCATCCATGAATTACCTTCCTCATCATATAGAATCATTTCTATGATATAGATAAATATCTATATCATAGAAATGATTCTATCATATCGGAAAAACGTTGTAAATCGGAAGGCCTTAGAAAGTGATTTTTATCTTGAAATCAAAAAAATCTGCAAAACAAAATCGGCAAAAACGGAGCAAGCAACAAATTGGCCGTTTTTATATTCGTGAGTTTCAGCATATTGAATGCGATGGCTATGATCAATAACGACCCCGTACAGGTGATTTCATTAATCACATCCATCGTCAGATATCCCGAAATCGCACCCGCCGACACAGTCAATATACCTTGATAAATAAATAACGGAACGGCGGCAAAAGCAACGCCGATCCCCATCGTGGAAGCCATAATCATCGCGATAATACCGTCGATCAACCCTTTGGTGAACAGCGTTTCATTATTTCCGGTTAAACCGCTTTGTAATGAACCGACAATTGCCATGGCACCGACGCAGACAAAAAGACTGCAGGTAATAAATCCTTCCGAAATAGGATTATCACTTTTTACTTTGGATTGCAAAAAATCCCCAAAGGATTGAAGTTTCCCGTCGAGATTGAATAACTCACCGATAACGGCTCCGAACACAATGGACAATACCACGACAATCGTGTTATTCCCTTCCAACGATCCGCTGATCCCCACATACAGCACACAAAGGCTTAAGCCTTGCATCATCAACTGATTCATTTTCTCGGGAATACCTTTATGAAGGACACTTCCCAATATTCCGCCGGCTGCAACGGCTGCCGCATTTACGATAACCCCGATTAACATAGACAGATTCAACCTCGATAGAACAGAAAATGCTTCAGATCATTCCCGCGATCAGCGGGATCGTCAAAACCGACAGGAGCGTTGTGATAATAATAGCGCTCGAGCAAATATCACTATTTACACCGTATCGATTGGCAAGAATTACCGGAAGATTTCCGGTGGGCATGGCAAACATGATTGCGCTGATCCCGATAACCTGCTCAGGCAGCGGGAACAGTTTCAACAGAAAAACCCCGATTGCCGGCAAAAGCAATAATTTAAAGGCAGAAAAAAGGTAAAGTCTTTTGTCCATAAAAACATCGGAAACTTTTGCGTTGGCAAGAGAGAAACCGACGGACATCAACGCCAAAGGAGTGGCACAATTCCCCAAATAAGTAACCGGCGTTTTTACGATATCCGGAACCGGAATTTCAAAAATAAAAAACAAAAGGGTAATCAGACAGGAAATTGTGCCCATATTGAGAATGCTTTTCAGATTCTCGACAGAAAGTCTCTTTCCCGTTTTGCCTTTCAACAAAGCGATACCATAGGTATATATAACAATATTGAACAGCAGAATAAAGATCGCCACATAAATGGAAGCGGAAGGACCGTAAATGGAATTGATCAGCGGGATACCGATATAACCGACATTCGGAAAAGCGAGCATCAGTTTATACATGATTTGCTGATCTTTATCTTTTGAAAAAAAACCGGCTGTCACAATTCCGATTAGGATCAACCCGGCAAACATGGCGATTGCAATAATCGTAATCGATTGGAGCATATTATCCTGAACTCTTCCCCGATTGTTAATCACGCTTGAAAAAACCAATGCCGGATTGAAGACATTAATGATCAGCCCGGAAATGCCTTTTGTTTCGCTTTCGGTAATAACTCGAGTGCGGCCGCATATCAAACCCACTACGATAATTACGAATAACGTTAACATTTGCCAAAAGACAATTTCCATGATCATGAGAAATAAAACTCCTTTACCGCTTGATTCCGGGGATCTCCCCTGCCGCAAGAATAATAATCCCGTTTCAAGCAAATCCCAGAAATTCAGCGAAGAATCGGGGAAAAAGAATGATTCCAACCGCTTTTTTCTCCCGTCGTAAACGAAAAGGGGCTGCCCGAGTTTTCAGACAGCCCCGATGATCTTATAAAAGAAAAATCAGGATTTCTTTTCTTCTTCCGGATAGACGACTTTAATATGTAATTCCCGTAATTGTCCTTCCATGGCAGGTGAAGGCGCACCGCTCATTATATCGCGAGCGGCATTGTTCTTCGGGAATGCAATTACTTCGCGAATGTTCGGTTCATCCGCCATCAGCATGACAAAACGATCGATTCCGGGAGCGATTCCTCCGTGCGGTGGCGCTCCATATTCAAACGCATCCATAATTTGGTGGAATCGATCGCGAGCCACATCACGCGGTAATCCGATCAAATCAAATACTTTTTCCTGCAGCCACCGTTCATGGATTCTGATGGATCCGGATGCCAATTCATAGTTATTCAAAACCATATCATACTGATCCCCGCGAACTTTCCCCGGGTCAGTATCAAGTAAATCAAAATCCTCTTTCTTGGGACGGGTGAAGGGATGATGGGTTGCATCCCAACGTTGTTCTTCTTCGGACCATTCAAACAGCGGAAAATCAACAATCCAGCAAAATGCCAATTTGTTATTGTCACGAAGTCCCAAGCGATCTCCCAGCATGACTCGCAATCGCGCCAGACAGTCATACACAACAGCCGGCTTGCTGTCAGCAACAAACAGGAGCAAATCGCCTTTCTCGGCTTCCATTCGTTTCAACAATTCTTCCCATTTCTCGTTCGAGAAAAATTTTTTAAACGGAGAACTTTCTTCTCCCGACTCACTGATTTTTACATAGGCTAACCCTTTGCCGCCCCAGAGTTTTACCTGGTCGGTCAATTCGTCCAGTTGTTTTCGGGTGTATTCTCCCAACGTTTTTGCATTGATTCCGCGGACACTGCCGCCGTCTTTGATAGCACTTTCAAAAACGGTAAAGCCGCAATCCTTCGCCAAATCACTGATATTCACCAATTCCATTCCGAAGCGCAAATCGGGTGAATCTTTCCCGAAACGATCCATAGCTTCCTGATAAGTTAATTTCGGCCAGGGGCTGAACAGGATCTTCTTCTGAGGAACCAAATCTTCGCACATCTTCGTGAATAAATCTTCCATCAAATCCAGAATATCATCGCGCTCGACAAATGACATTTCCAAATCCAACTGTGTAAATTCGGGTTGGCGGTCACCCCGTTGATCTTCATCACGAAAACAACGGGCAATTTGAAAATATCGTTCCACACCGGCAACCTGAAGCAACTGTTTCAATTGTTGCGGACTTTGCGGAAGAGCATAGAATTCTCCGGGGTAAATCCGGGAAGGAACCAAATAATCCCGAGCTCCTTCGGGTGTTGTTTTAAATAAAATCGGTGTCTCGATTTCAAGGAAATCTTTGGCATCCAGATAATCCCGCATATATTTAATAATCTTATGCCGGAGAATCAGATTTTTTTGCATTCGTTCACGGCGTAAATCGAGAAATCGATACTTTAATCTTAATGTTTCATCTGTGTTTTCTTCTTTATTGATCGAAAAAGGAAGTGGTTTGCAGGTGTTCAAAACATTGATTTCGGTCGCATAGACTTCAATATCACCGGTATCAAGATTGGGATTCTTTGCATCAGCCGGACGGGCGCGGACTTCTCCGATTACCTGAAGAACCCATTCAACCCGAACGTCCGCGACCAACTTGGATAATTCGGGTGAATCTTCGGGATTGATGACTACTTGAGTTAATCCGAACCGATCACGTAAATCAATAAAATAAATGCCTCCATGATCTCGATAACGGTGAACCCAACCGGCCAATGTCACAGTCTTTCCGACATCCGAAATTCGCAGCTCACCACAAGTATGTGTTTTATACATAAGGAACCCCTTTTCTTAAACTCACATTCAAATCATAAAAATACGTCTTTTTTATGATTTATGCGCAGATATTATAACCCGCTTTTCTTTCGTTCAGGGAAAAATTGATCGATATGTAGAGTTATAAAAGATATAAAATCCGGCGAAACACTTTTTTTCAGTTTCTCATTCTTTTCACCGATTTTATCTTTACGAATCCTCAAAAGAAAAGAGGGCATCCGATGAAGAATGCCCTCGCAAATCGATATTGAATCGCTTACTTATTTACATTTGCCGTAAAATAAATAGGACACAGAATCTCATTATTTCGAACCACACCCCATTCCATCGTATAAGTGCCATAACCCGACGGCGTAATGATATCCAAGCCGAAAGTTAATGTCTGGCCGGGATAGACGTCACTCTTAAGATCGAACCGAATACCGTCAGGTCGTTTGAGCATATTCGTTCCGCCGATAAAAGCGATATCAAAATCCGAAGCTGTCCAAACGGTGTCCGATTCATTCCGCACCGTAACGGTAAAATCGGTCTCCTGTCCTGCATAAAAAGAATCGGCGGAAGTCGGAAACATGCTGATAATCGAACAAGTTCCGTTTCCGATATAACCGGGATAGGAAGTGGGAACGAAACCCGAATCCGCACCTTGATTGACAATAATTTTTACCCAAACACTGTCATTTCCCGATTGTGTCGCCGCAGTTCCGAACTTTATTCCCGAGGGGTTCCGCATTTTCCAAAAGCCTTGATAAGTCCCGTTTACACTCGGTGCTTGCATGTCAACGCTGATATCGATCGTTTCGTTCGGCAGCACATTGCGCGGTAAATTAATCGCCGAGGGCGCTCCCAACTGATATCCGCTGTCGAAAACAAACTGGTAACTCGTCGTCCAAGTGCAAGTCCCGGTATTTTGAATGCGCCAGACCTTTTGAAAAACTTGATTGGGCTGCATAATCGTATTATCGGGAACGGTCACATCCGCCACAAAACCCATTTGATCACAAACTTTTTGCACAGGCTGAACATAACTGATTGTCGGAATCACAGGTCGTGCGGTCGGTTGCGAAATCACAATCGTCGGAATTGCGATAGTCGGCCGGATAACCGTCGGCGTGGCTGTCGGACTTGCCTGCGGAATCAACACCACAGCGGTTTTGGTTGTATTTGAAGAAACCATCGCCTGAATTGTCTGCTGAGCCCATAATTGCACTTGCTCGGCAGATAGGGTCACTGCCGGCGTTTTGTTTCCTTCGGATTGACATCCGGTCAATATAAGAATCAGAATTATGATCCCAAGAATCGTCTTTTTCATTCAACCCTCCCTAAACGGAGTCCCTCTTTTTTATATATTCAATAATTCATTAACGCATCACTCGATCATTTGGTTTCAGAAGGGAATATTTTATCGTTTATCCGATTTCAATCATAACAAGATTTAACCGCCGTCACATGATTTTTCGGAAAATTCTCATAATTAAGTTCATTTTATCCGAACATACTCTTAAACGGTCACCGGATTTCGGGATAAAAATTGACTGATCACAGAAAAAGGGTAAAATAAAAAAACAGAAAATAATATTTTTCCTTTGGGGCAGGGTGAGGTTGCCGATGCAGCCGATTCCCGATCGGTGGTGATAATCCACGAGCGCAAGCTGATCCGGTGCAATTCCGGAATCGACGGTATAGTCCGGATGAAAAAAGGGATGTGACAGATCGGATCCTTTCTGAAGCCCCGAAGAAAAAGGGGCTTTTTTTATGCAAAGATACGGAAACAAAGGGAATACACTCCGACATCTAATCCCGCCGATATCGATTTGTGCCGGTTTGTGCATTTGGGAAATTCTTGTCCGGATTTTCAATTATCCCCCGTTTATATTGCCGGCACCCTCTCGAATTTTCAGCCGGTTGATTGAATCGATCGCAAGCGGCGTCCTTTTATATCATACCGGAATTACATTGGTCGAAGTTTTGACCGGTTCGATCACCGGTACGATTCTGGCATTGCTGACCGGATATCTGTTAGCTCATCATCCGATTGCGGAAAATGTTCTGTTCCCCTACATAGTCGCGTCTCAGTCCATTCCGATGGCGGCGATAGCTCCCCTATTGATCATTTGGTTCGGATCGGGAATGATGCCGAAAATTCTGATTTGTGCCTTGGTGGTCTTCTTCCCCATTCAAATCAACGTCATTATCGGCTTACGTGACATTCAAAGGAATTTTCTGGACCTGATGAAATCAATGCATGCAAACCGGAAAGCACAACTGAAATACCTGGAAATTCCGGCTGCATTGCCGGTGGTTTTCGGCGGATTACGAATCAGTGCGACGCTTTCCGTCATCGGAGCCGTTGTCGGGGAACTGACCGGTGCGGATGCCGGGCTGGGATATTTGATCAATACCGCAAGAGGACAGTACGATACCGCAATGGTTTTTGTCGCGGTATTTATGTTGATGAT
>JALHEL010000294.1 GCA_022837205.1 Leptolinea sp. | reverse complement strand
CGGCGTCCCCGACGTCCCGCCATATACCATTGTTTAATACAAAATTCTACACAAAACATTTTTTGTGGAATTTAAAACTTTTTTCACCCTCACCCTGCCCTCTCCCACTGGGCGAGGGTCACATTCCACATGGTGAAATGAATCTCATGGCGCAAGCGCACTCTCCCCACTGGGCGAGGGTCGTATGGCAAAAGCGCGGCTGAGATATCTTTCTTTCCTGCAATGTAAGAATAAATACTATGTGAAATTTGCCGGCCTCTTCGCCTGGTCCATCAAACAAAACATTCCCCGGTGCAATATGGAAAACAATCGAAATCGGCGATTCGGTCTACCGTTATGAATTAAAATGAAACAAGATATATGTTGACGGAAAGGATCATTCTATGCTGAAAATCAGTCCGGAAGCCAAAGCTTGGTTAGAAAAGAAAGGACAATCTGCAATAACGTTGGTACGGCAGGTGGCGAAGGTCAACACCTGTTGTTGTTCCACAATTTCTTATATGGATGCAGTTTTGGGTAAACCTCAGAAAGATCCGGCGGAATATCATAAAGAAACAATTGACGGGATCGATGTCTACTTCCAGCAAAAGATAAAATTCCCGGAAGATCGTGATGTCACGATCGAATTAAGCAATACCCTCGGTTTGAAATCTCTGAAAGTGACCGGCATGTTTCAAGGCGGAGCTATTACCGCCTAATTTATTTTCGGCTCCCTTTATTGGCAGTATGGAAACCGATTCAAAACGGCTACCATAAAAGGAAAGTTTTTAAAATAAAAGGAGCTGTCGTGCAAAAATTTCAACCGAAACAACTGCTGCGGGAATGGCTGGGGATTCATGAACCCCTGAATGATGCGGAATTCGTCGCAGGAATGCGACCGATTCAAACAACCGATCTTCCTCCCCTGAGTATTCAAGAAGTCATCGCCGAATCACAGAAAGCCTGGCGGGAAAATCCGCTGGCTCATCGAATTATATCGATTACAACACAATATGTGATTGGCAAAGGTGTCACTTTCAAAGCCTGTGATTCCGAAACGCAGTGTTTTCTGCGGACATTTTGGGATCATCCCTTGAATAAAATGGATCTGCGAATTCACGAATGGAGCGACGAATTAAGCCGCAGCGGGAATCTCTTTATTCTGATTTCTTCCGACGTAAGCGGCATGAGCTATGCGCGGGCGATTCCTTCCGCTCGGATTCGTGAAATCCGGACGCGGGATAATGACTGTGAACAGGCGATCGCTTATAAAGTGATTCAACCGGCAACAGATTTTCTGTACGACGAAAAATGGATTCAGGCAGCCGATCGATTAAATCCGACCTTAGAACCGGTCATGATTCATTTTGCCGTAAACCGGACGATCGGATCGATATGGGGAGAGCCGGATTTGGCACCTCTTTTGAAATGGCTGAGTCGCTATGCCAATTGGTTGGAGGATCGGGTTCGGTTGAATCGCTATCGCAACAGTTTTCTGTTCGTGGTGCGTACCCATCTGGCGGGTGAGGCTCAACGTTTGCAACGTCAAAGTCAGCTGAACGCTGTCCCGCCCGTTCCGGGTTCCATTTTGGTTACCAATGAAAATGAAGAATGGTCTGTCCTCTCTCCGAAACTCGAGAGTATGGAGGCAAAAGAAGATGGTTTGGCGCTGAAGAAAATGATTGCGGCCGGAGCGGGAATTCCGCTCCATTTTTTAGCCGAACCGGAATCGGAAAATAAAGCCAGCGCCGAATCGGCGGGAGAATCGACCTGTCGCCATTTTGAACAACGCCAACAACTTTTCCTGAATTTTCTCGCGGAGCTGCTGCAACAGGTAATTTCCAGAGCTGCATTGGTGAATTCGCGCATTCGACCCGGAGATTCCGTCCGAATAACCGGTGACGATATCAGCGTCCGAGACAACCTCGCTTTAAGTCAAGCCGGCGTTAATATTGCGAAAGTCCTTTCAGGGTTAAAAACGCAGGGGCTTCTTTCGGATGATGAACTTTTGAGAATTACCTATCGATTTATCGGAGAGGAATTACAAGATGTAGAAAAATAAATCATTGATTTTTCAAAGATGGCATGTCCCTTGCAACTTAAATTAGTGTTCGGTTTCGAACGATTTATGAGGAACAGGACACGGAGGGAGGAAATAACTTTCCCCACCCCTTTCTGATCGGAAATGGAGACATTATGAAAAAGAGTTCAATGATTTGCTTCATCACTTTTATCCTGGTCATGATGCTAAGCGTTGCCGTATCGGCTGCACCCGCTTGTACGGCGGAGGATTATTGCGATTCCATGCTGAAAATATCCGAGCAGAAATCGAAAATCCCGTTTACGGGAGATGCATCTTGGATGAGTGTCAGCAATGCGTTGTTTGATATTCAAGTCGAATATTCGGACGGATTGGAAGTGGCGGTGGATCCCGATCCGCATTTGATTTTTATGTGTTCACTCGACGGGGTTACTTTTGACAGTTGTGAAGCGGATCCCTTTGTTCAGGTGGGAGTTTATACCCTTCGGGTTACCGCAGCTCAGAATGACAAACTCTTTTACCTTGAAAGCTACGCGGATACAACGTTAAAGATAACCGATGCCAATGACGTCGACTTGGACGGATTGACGGTGACTTATCATGATTCCCAATCCGATTCGGGGAAACCGGTCGAAGATTCCGCAGCTTATGCTTTTGGGGATAATGTAACGATTTTAGGAAACTTGGGTCTGGATGAAAACGGGAATCCCAGCCCGTTGACGAAAGACGGATACACTTTTAAAAGTTGGAATGATGCCGAAGATTTGAGCGGTCATTCTTACCCGTTTGGCGAGACGATCCGGATCACCCGTGACCTTGATTTATATCCGGA
>JALHEL010000293.1 GCA_022837205.1 Leptolinea sp. | reverse complement strand
ACCGGTGAACGGCCAGTGTCACCGATGACGGCAAACCCGTAATCGGGTACATAAACCGTCAGCCCCGCGAATTCGGCATACCAATCGCCGTCGACAGCGATCACCCCTTTTTCAACCTTCCGACCCGATGCCGTACCGTTAATACAAGAGTCGACGCCGCTGCGACAGGGAGAATATGAAGTCGCATAAACGGGGACCGCCCGCCAATACTCAATCTGTCCGTCCGGCGTCGAAAGTGTTTGGATGGATATTTGGGTTCCGTAGGAACGCACTTCCGTTACCGGCTCAACCAACACCTTTTCGGGGCTGATCTGTTCTTCGACCGCTATTCCGTTTTCCATTCGCTTCCGTTGAATTGTCCCTTTTACACCGGGCTTTCCTTCGGAGATTGTCTTGTATTGATCCAAAGGAACGGATTCATCCGCTACCCATTCGATTTCATTCGGGATCGTCTCCGCTTTGAGAGTCACTTCCTCTGCCACATGAATCACTTTTATATGATGATCCGCGGGAAGGGGCTGATCTTCGGCCGGGATGCAAATATCCAACCCTTGCAGGGGATATCCCGCTGACGCGAGCAATTCGCCGGCATTTGTTCCGTACCCCGTCAGAGGAATCTCGCTGCCTTCCGAGACCAAAACAAGCGGGGTTTCTTCCAGTATCCGAATCGTCATGCCGGCGATGAACGGCGTATCCTCCGCAGGGACGATGATCGAATCGGGAGGAATCCGAACCGCCGTTTGCCGAAGTGCTTCACCGACGGTTGTCGCATCGGTATAGAATTGCTGCCGTTGTTTTCCCGAATCCGTAATCAGTTCAAAGGGATCTCCTCGAACCACTTCCAAATTGATTGCCTTCAAAGAACCCAGATTAAAATCCGGCTGTATTTGGGTTCCGTTCCATCGTATCTGATCCCCCGGATAAAGGGCAACCTCTCCGTCCGCCAAGATATTCCCGGCCAAGTTTTCAAAAGTTGAGTAGTCTTTTTGCCCGCCGGAAGAAACAAGATGAATCGCCTTAAGATGGTCGACTTTCAGGAAATACTTTTCGGTCATCCAATAATTGATTTCCGGGAAAATTCGGTCGAGTTCGTTAAAATCGATTCCGTTCTCCTTCAAAATTTGACCTACCGTGATTTTATACGTTGCCACTTGTCGGGGCTTTCCGTCAATAATCAACTTAATATTCCGTCGGGCGTTCGCCCAAAAAAGGACAACGCCGATTGTTATCAAGAGTAAACCGCACAGAACCACCGTTTTCGATTTCATCCCGCTTCCGAAATTAATTGTAAAACAAAAAGACCCGCCAAAGCGGGTCCTCGCTGTGCCGAGACACAGAATCGAACTGTGGACACTACAATTTTCAGTCGTATGCTCTACCAACTGAGCTATCTCGGCATCGTTTCCATTCAAACGACGGTACCAATTTTAGCGGCTTATCGAACGACTGTCAAGCATTTATGAAAAATCATGTGATCGATTCAAACAATTGAAATCGAGGCGAATTATCAAAATATTCCTCCGATTGCCCGCCAACAAGCTTCCAAATGAGCGGCAATTTCTTTCCCGTCTTTTTTGGAAATTTTCTTTATTCGATCTTCCATTAATTCAATCCCGCCGATTTCAAATAACCGATTCCCAATCTCACGCGCCTGAATATTCCGGCAATTCTGATCAAATATGCCACCCGGCCTTTCAGAAAGGAAATCTTCTTTTTGACCGATTTGAATCAGTGTTTCGGTTAACCTTTCAACTTCGGCTTTATATCGAGAAGGGTAAGCTTTATGAAAAATACTCATTTTTTCCTTTCTTTCTGATTTTCTATAAAAAAATCCAGAACAAATTGATGAAACCTTTTAAAACTTTTGAAAACTTTCACACCCATTTCGAGAATTTTCCCCATGGTAAAATTGCTGTATAAATAATCTTATCAGATTTACTCGGATCTTGATAATGTTAAAGGAAGAGGAAGCAAATGGATCGGAAAAAAGTAATTATCGCCGAAAAAGCACCGAAAGCGATCGGACCCTATTCGGCAGCAATCTCCTACGGAAATTTCATTTTTACATCGGGTCAACTCGGTTTGATTCCGGAAAGCGGTGAACCGGCCGGTGAGGATATAAGAAGTCAGACCCGTCAGGCTTTAAAAAATGTTCAGTCGGTTCTGGAAGCAGCCGGAACAGACTTATCCCATGTATTAAAGACGACGGTATTCTTGCGGAATATGGATGATTTTGCCGCCATGAATGAGGTTTATGCGGAATTTTTCACAGACGAATGCCCCGCCAGATCAGCCGTCCAAGTCGCAAAACTACCGAGAGGGCTCGCAGTCGAAATCGAAGTGATCGCTGCGATTTAAACCGATGCCGACTGTTTCGATTATCGTTCCGTGCCTGAATGAAGAAAAAAACATCACCCGTCTGCTCGATGCCTTGTATCGCCAGACTTATCCGATTTCAGAAACGGAAGTCATTATTTCCGACGGAAATTCTCAAGACCGGACACTGGATAAAATCCGGGAATGGCATGATGCCCATCCGGACTTAGCGCTTCAGATTGTATCCAATCCCAAACGGATTATTCCCGCCGCGCTCAATTCCGCATTGGAGGCGTCAAGCGGAACCTATATCATCCGTTTGGACGCTCATTCCATTCCGGCTCCGGACTATGTCGAACGTTGTGTTCGTTTGTTAGAGGAAGGAAAAGCGGAGAATGTGGGAGGCCGCTGGGAAATACAGCCCGGAGCGGATACCTGGGTCGCCCGATCTATTGCCAACGCCGCTTCTTCTCCGCTTGGCGCGGGAGATGCCAAGTATCGTTTTTCCGAAACGGCATCCTTTGTTGATACGGTACCTTACGGAGCTTAT
>JALHEL010000292.1 GCA_022837205.1 Leptolinea sp. | reverse complement strand
CTCCTCGTATGGAGCTCTGCATATCCCTTTTTCGGTTACGATTGCTGAAATTAAGGAATGATCTGTAACGTCGAACGCGGGATTATAGCATTTAACTCCTGCCGGTGCCACCGGTTCCCGATAAAATTTTGATTTAATCTCTTCCGGATCCCGTAATTCAATTTGGATTTCATTTCCTTTTTTGCAGTTTCGATCGATTGTTGAAGTCGGTCCCAATACGTAAAAAGGGATTCCGTAGTATTTGGCTAAGACAGCAACGCCACTGGTTCCGATTTTATTGGCTGTATCCCCGTTCGCCGCGACCCGATCACAACCGACCAAGCAGGCTTGCACCCACCCGTTTTTCATAACCAAGCTTGCCATATTGTCACAAATGAGTGTCACATCGATGCCGGCGTTGTAAAGCTCGTAGCTGGTTAAGCGTGCTCCCTGCAAAAGTGGTCGAGTCTCGTCAGCAAAGACATGGAATTCCATTCCTCGTTCTTTCCCCAAAAACAGCGGTCCCAATGCCGTACCGTAACGGGAAGTAGCCAACGGACCGGCGTTACAATGGGTCAGAACTCCGTCTCCGTCTCGGAGAAGAGAGAGTCCGAATTCCGAAATGGCCCGACACATGGCAATGTCTTCTTCATGGATTTTGATCGCTTCCCGCTTCATAATCTCGATTATGTCTTCGAGAGGTCGGTCTCGATTCTCGACTGCGGCTTGATAGACACGGTTTAAAGCCCAACTTAGATTAACTGCGGTCGGGCGGGAACTGTTCAAATACATCTTTTTTCGATTCAATTCTTCCAGAAAGCTTTCGGTATCCGATGCCTGAATCTGACGTGCCAGGCAATACAAACAATAAGCGGCGCAAATACCGATCGCCGGCGCCCCGCGAATCTTGAGCTGTAAAATTGCGTCATACATTTCTTCTGCGGTTGATAATGTCAAATAGACTGTCCGGTTCGGCAGTTGGGTCTGATCAATAATAATGACACTTTGTCCATCATCACTCAATCGTACGTTATCAATATGTGTGACTTTGTGGACCGATGAGTCCATAAAAAACTCCTTTATTCTTTTATAGTTAGGCGATGACGTATCCGCCATCGACAACAAGCAGTTGACCGTTCACATAACGCGATGCTTCCGATGCCAAAAAGATCACCGGTCCCATCAAATCCTCCGGCTGCCCCCAACGATGGAGGGGAACACGAGCGGTGATTTCCGCGACCGCATCTGAATTTTTGCGTAAATTTGCCGTATTATCCGTAACCATAAAACCGGGTGCGATTCCGTTTACGTTTACACCGCGTCCGCCCCATTCTGCTGCGAAAGCTTTCACCAACCCGGCGACCGCGTGTTTGCTCGCCACATAAGCCGAGTCGTTTATACCGGAAATCAGGGATTGAATGGAACAGGTTGCGATGATTCTGCCATAGCCCCGATCAAGCATGCTCTTTCCGATTTCTTGTGTTAGAAGAAATAACCCCCTGACGTTGACGGCAAAGACCTGATCGAAATTCTCCAGCGGATATTCTTCCGCAGGGTATAATCCGATGATTCCGGCGTTATTAACCAAAATATCCACTTTACCGTGAACGGCAATCGCTTGCCGCGCAAGTTCCGGAATTTTTTCCGCTTCCGCTAAATCCGCATGGAAATAATAAAAATTTTTACCAAGCGCCTCGATTTGTTTGCGGGTTTCAATCGGTTCTTGCAGGCTGATGCCGATTACATCGGCTCCGGCACCTGCTAAGCCGATCGCCATTGCCCGGCCGAGTCCGCGACTGACGCCTGTTACCAACGCTACCCGTCCCGTCAAATCAAACAATTGTCGAATGGTCTCGTTCATGCCAGCTCCCAATCTTCCGGAGTAAAAGCCGGAGACATAATACATGCCACCAAAACAAATTCGTCCCTGACCGGTTTGGCTGTCTGCCAGGTATGTGGCTCAATCGTCAAAAAATGCGTGCCATCCGAATTGCCAAAAGGCGTTAATAAAAAGGTTTGATCCTTTATGGGGTGTTCTCGAGTTCCTCCCAATGTGATTTCCAACGTACCGCCGCATAGCCAAAGCCAGGTTTCCGGTGACTTCAGACGATGCCAAACCGAGCATTCATCTCTGCGTAATAAGTAGTAGATTATACCGGCGCTGTTTCGATCGCCACCGTATTCTTGAGGAAGAGATTCGGCCGGAATGAAGGTGTTCGAAAGCCAGATGCGCCGGTACCAACCGCCTTCGGCATGAGGTTCAAGCTGTAATTGTCGGATAAGGTTGTCTGCGTTTAAATTCATAAAACCTATCTCCCTTTATCGTTTTGGAAAAACAGACTTCATTATTTTATCAGTCGTTCACCGATTTTTTACGGATTGCTTACGGAAAGCAATATTAAGGTTTATTAAAAAATTCGGTACAAAACTATTTCGTAATGAATGATTCGAATGGACAACCCGTTTCTCTTTTTATCCGGTCGACCGCCAGTGATTTTTCTTCACTCGCTTGCGTATTTTGATCGATTCGCTGCCATAATCGACAAATAACCGGCAGAAGGGACGGTTGCTCTTCGTAAGTCGGGATCAATGCCCGATCGGTCAGGTCTATTGCGCGCTGCCAATCGCCGGTTTGAGCAAAAACTTCGATCGGCAGCAGCCATTCGGAGGGTGTGCGGGGTGAAACATCAGAATCGATCGCGGATCGGAGTATTTCTGCGGCTTGAGTCTGATTGCCTTGCTGACGAGCCAAATCGGCACGTTCAAACGTATAACACCAGTTTCCTCGATCTGGTTCCCGACCATAAACAGACGGATCCGGTTGCACGGATTGACTTTCGGGAAGTGTTTCGATCCACTTCGTCGAAGACAAACCGGCGGCTTTGCGGACA
>JALHEL010000291.1 GCA_022837205.1 Leptolinea sp. | reverse complement strand
GTAAAAATAATCGATTATTTAAAAAATGGGTATTCGGTTATTTTGTCCTTCGGAGAATATGAGACAGATTTGGATTATTTGTTGGTAACAAACATTCTGACACGAAAAATTCGTGAAGAATGGGAACGAATGACGAATGAATATCGAAATCAAGGCGGTGTCAAACCTACTCCGCTGGTGATTGCATTGGAAGAAGCACATAAATTATTAAACCGGGAAATGGCCGGACAAACAACATTTTCAACAATTGCCAGAGAAATGAGAAAATATTTTGTGACTTTACTCATTATCGACCAGCGTCCATCTCAAATTTATGACGAAGTGATGTCCCAACTGGGGACTCGTATCTCAGGCTGGCTGGGAGATGATGAGGATATCGCAGCAGTACTATCCGGACTTTCCGGGCGGGATTCATTACGAGGAATGTTAGCCCGATTGCAACCGAAGGAGGAAGTTCTTCTTCTCGGTTACGGCGTTCCTATGCCCATACCGATTCGTTCCCGTCGGTATGATGCTCAATTCTGGCAAGAAATGCTGAATGAGGATGAGCTTTCCGCGACGGATAAACAAAAATTTCGGGAAATGATGTTTGACGATTTTTAGGAATCTTTCAAAAACCAATGTGAGAATTTCATGACTGAGGCCGGTCCAAACCGATCGATAGAAAGACAAAACGAGCCGAAAATTTTGGTGATCTCATTATTTTTGGCGATTCAGTTTGCTCTGTGTATTTATCTTCGATGGATTCCTTATCCGATCCACTCAAAAAGAGCCTTAGCGGCGATGATCCTTTTGATCGGACTGTTTACGATTTGTACAGACTTTATAATATCCCGATGGATCCTTATCCGTTTTCGGAGAACAACGAAAACGGTTTTTTGCTTTACCCTTTTAGCCAGTTTGATCTTCGGGGGATTACTGCTTGCCGTTCAAACCGTTCCGGTTCCCGATCGATATTTCTTCCTTCCCGACGGCTCGGTAAAAATTACAGCCATCGCTGAAAAAAATCCGCTTTCAAACGGAAAGAAAGTCGAAATATTGTATTTTGACACCGGGACAACGGATAATATAAACGCTTTCGAACAGGCGGGAAATTGGTCGGTACAAAACAAAACCGTTGTAACGGAAGAAGAGGGATCGCTTTATTGGAATGGAAAAGTTTTTCATCGGATTCAGCTTTTGTTTGCCAGCGGGCCTGATTGCGGAATCGTTCGGATCGATTGGGCGGGGAAAAGCCAACGGATCGATCTCTATGCGGAACAAGCGGGAGAAATTCTATTCACTCAGGATTTCCCGTTTTCTTGGATCAATCGCGCTCTTATTATTTCGGCATATTGGATTGGTATTTCTTTTCTCTTTCTGTTATTTCTGACTTTAACGGTTCCGGTAAAGTCGCAAAAGAAATTCGCCGAATCAGAGGCAATTCCGGCTTGGTGGGTATTTGCTTTACCGATGATTTTTGTATGGACAATTTGCCTGTTAACTTTTTGGCCCGGGATTTTAACTCCGGATTCGGTCGTCCAATGGGGACAGGCTGTTGCAAAGGTGCCGCTTGATAATCGGAATCCCGCCATATATACTCTTCTCATCAGGTTGTTGACCACCGTTTCCAACACCCCGGCAATTGTGGCTTTCGCTCAAATTCTCGCCTTAAGTTTGGTTACTGCCGGCGGAATTCGTTTCCTTTTGAATCAACATATTTCCGTTAAAACAGCTTGGATATTGAGCATAATCATGGCTTTTTCGCCGGTTAATCTTTTCTTCCCGATCACGATTTGGAAAGATGTGCCTTACGGAATCAGTATGCTTGCCGTTTTTCTGATCTTATTGCAAATCGTAATCAGCGACGGAGTTTGGCTGAAAAAACGTTCGAATCGGATTTGGTTGATATTGTCCGGAATTTGTCTTTCTTTATTCCGTCATAATGGATTTCCGGTTCTTGTGGCCACATTAGTCATTTTTCTGTTGCTTTATCGTCAAATCCGCGGTTTATTATTTCAAGCCTTGGTCGTCATTATTGCAGCCTATGGCCTTGTTCTCGGTCCGGTTTACTCGGTTTTCCATGTGACAAAAGGCAACGATAACGGAATCAACCCGATTTTGGTTCATTATATCAGCGCTCATATTGAGGCTGAAACACCCCTTAGTGAATCGGAACGAACCTGGCTGAATCAGGTTTACCCTTTGGATCAATGGAAATATGATCCCTGTGTAATCAATAATCTATGGTTTCTTCCCGGATTTAATGAAAAAGTGCTGCAAGAAAATCCGAAAGAAGTGATGAACATTTTCCTTTCGCTTTCAAAAAAGGCACCGGCAGTCAGTTTGCGCCATGCATTTCAGTCCAGCAATATGATCTTGAAGATCCAGCACGGCGGATGTTATTTATATCGAATCGGTTTACTGGGACAATCGGACGGGACTTTAAAATGGGTGGAAGCAAATCAATTCGGTGTAGTTCAGGAATCCAAGCTCCCGAAATTAACCGATCTTCTTTTCAACTTTTTTCTGAAAACGGCAGGTCCGACATTTCCGGATGCTATTTTTTGGCGTCCCGCAATTTATACATACTGGACGTTATTCGTCAGTACCATTTTGGCTTTGCGTTTTTCTAAACCCAAATACCTCTTGATTGGATTATTGACTTTGGTCCAATCGGGTATGATGCTGTTTATCACGATTGCTCAGGATATGCGCTATCAATACGGGGTCATGCTGATCGGTATCTTTTGTATTGGTTTATTGTTCTTGCCGAAGACAACGATACCGGAAGCAAAGAATCAATCGGATGATCCGATCGAAGAAATCAATCGATGATACATCACAATCGATCCGGCAACGGAAACATTGTATGACATATAATTTATCGATT
>JALHEL010000290.1 GCA_022837205.1 Leptolinea sp. | reverse complement strand
TTACCGCTCATTTCAGATATCATCGTTGGCGTTGCCGGTTCTCCGATTTCTTTTATAGCGGCAACTATTTCTTTTCTCGATTCGCTCAATAGAACTTCCTTTGCGTCGCCGGCAAACGCCCACCCCGGAGCCATCCACGAAAGCCCTATGTCGCCGTCTTCCTCGAAGTTTCGCCCAGTTCGTTTGAGAATTCCTTGCTGGGCTCCACGATCCCTGTAAAGGCTTAATAACCCATCGACGGTCGCCGCCAAGCCCATTGAACCCGACAAGGACTCCAACCAATCGCTTTCTTTCCCGCCACCTTTTTTGAGATGGTGGACTAGCAATATTGATGTTTTGTAACGGTCAGCTAACTTTTTTATTGGACCCACTAACTCAACGTCTGACTCATAGGCATTCTTCTGCCTGTTTCCATTCGGCTTGGTTTTTCCCCACGTGTCGATGATTACCAGTCTTGCGTCGTTGTGGGTCGCTAACCATTGGTCGAGCAGGAGTAACCCTTGACCGTCGAGTTGGGGAAACTCGGTTGTTAAAAATAGGTTGTTTGGAATTTTTCTGTGATCTTCAAGAAAATATGAAAGTCTTTTTTGTAGGCTATATGGTGAATCTTCCAGGCTTAAGTAGAGAACGCTTCCTTTTTCCGTTCGATGGTCGAGGAACGGCTGACCCGTCGCCACGGATAAAGCGAGTTGTAAGCAAAAGAAGGATTTTCCAACTTTTGGTGGCGACGCTAAAACGCTCAAGCCGGCGGGAATCATGTTTTGAACCGCCCATTCTGGAACGGGAATGGTCATCTTCATTAGGTCGCTTGCGCTGATTGCCGAGATGGTTTTATCGACTGGCTTTTCTCTGAGAAAATCAACCCAGCTTTTATTAATAGTTTCTTCTATTAAAAAAGTCGTTTCGCCGTCGAGTTGGAGATTGGCAAGCTCGGCTCGGATTGTTTCCCGTGCTAGCTCGAGATTGAACCCTTCGTCGAAAAGCTCCTTGCACTTTTTTTGAACGCTCGTTTGAATGGACGATGGGTTGTTTTCGATTTGTGCTTGGAGTTCTGTTTGTAGTGGTTCCTCACTCCATTCCTCGCACTGCTCGGCAAGCCCCAGCAACTCTTCCTTTGTATGCCCGACTCCAAGCCAATCAACGACATCTTCTTTGGGCTGTAAGTTCGGTAGCTCCAACAGCTTCACGTTGCAACCTCTTGCTTGTAGGTCTCGAGCAACCTCAAGGGCATGCTTTCGCCCGGGCTCGTCATTATCTGGAATGATAATAACGTTTATTCCTTTTTGGAAATGCTGACCGCAATTGTTCCATTTTCCGGAACCGCCCGAATTTGTGGTAGCGACCAGACCCAGTGATCGCAAGGCTTCGACGCACTTTTCGCCCTCGACGACGAAAATTGTTTGGTTGCTCTTCTGAGCTTCGAGAAGCTCTGGCAGGCGATAGGGGATTCGCTCGATTCCACGCATGGAGTTTATTCGCTTGCCGTCGGGGCTAATCGCCCTTTGGAAAATCCGCTTGCCGCTTGGGTCGTCAGTTCGGACGACCTCGTAAGTCGGCTTGCCATCGGCATTTTCATACGTATAAATAGTTTGCCGTGATGGAATTTTTCCTCGTCCATGCCAAGGCGGATTCACGCCGCACAACTCACAGAGTTTTTTTATCGAGCCGCTATCGCCGGTGCTATGGCAATACCAGCAGCCATCGGCAACATTAAGGCTGAACGAAGGGGTTTTGTCGCCGTGCTTGTGGTTGTGGCTTGGAATGGGGCAAGAGCAATAACACTGGTCGCCTTCCCATTTTGAATTCTTGGGCTGAAATTCCCGCCCAAACCAAGCTCGGATGTCATCGGCGGTCAAGCCGATTTCACGAAGGCTCAACATTACGCCGACCTCCGAGCCGTGTACCAGGGTTCGGGCTGACCGTCGAGCAATTCACATTTTGGAAGTTCGATGATTACCCGGCGAACTCCTGCCAGTTTTCTTCTTGGAGCGGCTTCGAGCTTTTGAATAGAAGTCCTCCAGATTCTGAAAACGTTGTTGTCTTTTTCGTCAAGAACAATGACTCGAACACCCAGCCCGACGAGCTCCTGAAAAAGATTCTCATCAATTGCATGAGCCTTGTAATTAAAAATTCGGAGCCGGTCTTTTTTCTGCTCGAACTTTAAGAAACTATCATCGTAAACAAACCCGTAGGGGGTACCTGTATCGTTGTAGAATATTCGGGTTGCGGTGGTTTCTCTTTGGAATTTTCGGATGAGTTTATGCATAGAGAACACCTCCGTTTTGGATGGAGGGGTCGTTATCGCCGTCGCCATCCTCGCTTTTTTTGTGATCACTTTTTCCCATTCGGCGGTTTTTGTAGCCAGTTTTGCGAGTCGGGAAAAGTCCTTCTACGATCTTTTGGGTTGATTTTTCCTCATCTTGGAGCTGGCTAAAGAAGAATTTTTCAACGTGGTATTCCGCTGTCTTCTTTTCAAAAAGTTTCCAGCGATCCAATCCTTTTTGAAAAGCCGCCAGCATTTCTTTTTTATTTGCAGCCTCTTTTTTGGCGCAAGCGAGGAACCAACATAACCTGTGCCCATTCCCCACAACAGGTCTTTTCGATTGGAGGCTTTCACGGATTCCTATTTTTATGGCTATGTAATTTTTAATCATGCTCGCTTTTTACTCCTTTCCATTCGTAATTTTTCCCTTTGAAGTTCTGCGAATTCCTGCCACAGAGAGGCTAAAAAGCTCCTCTGTAACGCCGCCACTTCAAGCCGCTGATGAATTGCCGTCAAGTCGCTATTCATCGACAACCGCCGCCATTCCTTGGTCGTCCACGAGGCTTTCTGGCTCCACATCGAAAAATTCCGCTAGAGCCTTTTTATATTTCG
>JALHEL010000289.1 GCA_022837205.1 Leptolinea sp. | reverse complement strand
GATTCCGCAATTCGCAAATATCTGAACGAAGTGATCCCCGATGCAAATATCAGTGAAAGAGCAATATCAGATATTTTCACTTTTTAGATCCGTTCATCCGCTTTGTTCGGTACAATAACTGACAAAATGGCACAGATTTCGGCTTCCCAATGGAAATTAACGATTGAAGCACAAAAAAACGCCTCGCTGTTGCAGACCGCCGAATGGGGATCGGTCAAAGCGGCATTCGGTTGGTCGCCCACCTATGTGATGAACGAAGCGGGCGGGGCGATGATCCTCTTTCGGAACTTACCGCGAGTAGCACTGGGCGCCACAATGGCTTACATCCCGAGAGGCCCGGTTATTTTTCACAACGAGCCGCAAAAGATCAACGACTTGTGGGAAGAAATCCATCGCTTATGCCGGGCGAGACATGCCGTTTTTTTGCGTGTCGAACCGGATTTTTGGCAGAATACCGCGGAAGCCGAATTCTTGCGGAATTCGATGCAGGGGTTTGAAAATGCCTTTTCCACCGTTCAACCGCCGCGGACAATCATCGTCCCTTTAACCGGCAGCGAAGAGGACCGGCTTGCCCGCATGAATCAGAAAACCCGCTACAACATCCGGCTGTCTCAAAAGAAAGACCTCGTGATTCGAGAGGAAAACAATGTTTCCGCGTTTATGGAGCTGATGGCGAAAACGGGGGAAAGAGATCACTTTCATGTTCATTCCGCCGAGTATTACCAACATTGCTATAACGTTTTCAAAGAAAGCGGTAAAGCATGGAATTTGGTGGCCTATTATCACGACAAACCATTGGGTGTCCTCATGCTTTTCATCCACGGAAACCGCGGCTATTACCTCTACGGCGCCTCTTCTGACGAAGAACGGAATCGAATGCCCAATCACCTTCTTCAGTGGACAGCCATGAACATCTGTGCGGCGAACGGTTGTACGGAATATGATTTGTGGGGAGTTCCGGACGAGGAACCCGAAACGCTCGAAGCCCAATTCCAAGAAAGATCCGACGGATTATGGAGCGTTTATCGTTTTAAACGCGGTTTCGGCGGTGAAATCAGGCGCACTATGGGGTCGTTCGATTTCCCGTATCACCCGTTATTCTATCGTCTGGCGGCAACTTTTTATCGGCGAAAGAAAGCGCAACAAGCATCCGGAGTACCGCAAAATTGAACTCCGTCACACTCTCAACCCCACCCGATCATTGGAACGAGGAAATCGCTTCTCTGCCCGGCGCTTCGATTCTGCAGACAAGCCAATGGGCAGAAATTAAATCCAGCGGCGGATGGACACCGCTCTTTCAAAAATGGCTGTCAGCGGATGGGCAGTTGCGTGCCGCCGCATTAATCCTGCGAAAAAAGATCTTCCTTCAATATGAATTCTGGTACATTCCGCGCGGACCATTACTAGATTGGGAGGATTCACAATTGCGGACACGGGTGCTGGATGATCTGCAATCCATGGCAAAAAAAGGACACGCCGTTTTTATTAAGGTGGATCCGGACGTCCCGACCGGATTCGGAGTTCCGGGCAGCAATTCTTATCGGGAGCAAACAGCCGGACAGTTGCTCCTGTCCGAGTATAAGAAGCGCGGTTGGGTCCACTCGCCGCAACAGATTCAGTTTGCGAACAGCGTCTGGATCGATCTTTCGCCAAGCGAAGAGGATCTGCTCATGAATATGAAACAGCGGACCCGTTATAAAGTCCGCCTGGCTGAAAAAAAGGGCGTCACCGTCCGCCACGGCAATCCCGCCGATTTCGAAGCTCTTTACGCCATGTACGCTGAAACTTCCGAGCGGGATCGGTTCATCATCCGCGAAAAAGCCTACTATCTGAATGTCTGGAACCGTTTCTATGCCGCCGGAATGCTGACCCCGTTAATCGCCGAAGTTGAAGGGCAAGCGGTCGCCGCATTGATGTTATTTACCTATGCGCAACGTTCTTGGTACATTTACGGGATGTCCACCGACCTCCACCGCGAAAAAATGCCCAATTATCTGCTGCAATGGGAAGCGATCAAAACCGCCAAGCAAGCCGGCTCCCGGATCTATGATCTGTGGGGCGCGCCGGATATCTATGACGAATCGGACCGGATGTGGGGTGTTTATCAGTTCAAACAGGGCTTTGGCGGTTTTGAAGTCAACACACCCGGCGCCTGGGATCTGCCGCTGCACAAAACCGGTTATCAACTCTTCGTCCGCACACTGCCAAAATTCCTTTCCTATTTAAAAAGAAAAAAGTAACAGCGTCGGATCGATCCCGACCTTCTTCCCCGCTTTCCCCACAACCGGTTATCGGCAAATCAGCCTGCAGAACCGCACAAACCTCCGCGTGATATAATCACGAACATGAATTTGCTTGGCAAAATCAACCTGAATCTCGACATTTCAGCCGGCGTCGGCACCGCTTTTTTGCTCGCATTGGGTGGCGCCGTCCTCTCGTTCATCCTCGGTGTGCGTTTAATTCGAAAAGGCAGCCGTCTGGTCTATTTCAAAAAGCGGCAGGCCATGGTTTCAAGAGGGTGGAGATTCATCCTGATATCGATTCTGTTATTAATAGCCGCCTATCTATTAAATAACTTTGCGAAACCGGCGATTTACAGCATCTTTCCGCCGTCCCCGACAATTACCAACACGTCCACCATCACCCTTTCTCCGACGATATCCGAAACCCCCACCATATCCTTAACGCCGACGCTCACCGAAACGCCGTCCATCACCAACACCCCTGCGCTGCCCGATTTTATCCGCACGCAAGCCACCAGTATGATCGACCCCGGCACCGCGCTGGTTTTCAGCCCCATCCAATTTACGCGGGAACTGGGGGAGGACGGCCTGCCCGTCGAAACCCGGGATGTCTTCGAAAATCCGATCAAACAGATCATCGCC
>JALHEL010000288.1 GCA_022837205.1 Leptolinea sp. | reverse complement strand
AGCACAGTCGCTATGAGCGGTTTACCGGTTAACGCCTATGCAACTTCGAAGGGCGGTATATTAATGATGACCAAAGCGCTGGCTGTTGAATGGGCAAAATACAACATCACCGTCAATGCAATCGGACCGGCATATTTTGGCAGTGAAATGACCGCCGAACTGATCGATAACCCGGCGTTCGCTCAGGTACTGAAGACCTATTGCCCGATGGGCAGAGCCGGAAAAGAAGGCGAATTGGACGGAGCGGTAGTTTACCTGGCATCGGATGCTTCCAGTTTCACAACCGGTCAAATCCTAAATGTCGACGGCGGTTGGACGGCTATCTAAACAGATTTCCGAAAGGAAACAAATCTATCGGATAAAAAAGAAGCGGTTGCCTAAAAAGCAACTGCTTTTTTTCATCCGAAACTCAGAGAACAGCTTTTCGATGCCACATCGGATAATATCTGGAATTGTCTTTAATCCGGCTAAGACTTTACGCGGCATTATAATCAGAAGCGGTCAATCAACATTTTGAGATATGAATGAAAAGGATGATTTTATATGCCGGAAATGAAATCGAATGCCAAAATTAAAATAACAAAGAACGGTCCCTATCTTGTATCGGGGAATATCCCCATCCATGAGAAAATCATCGTTCCCGCCGGGCACACATACAAATTAGTCGAGGGAAGAGAGTTGCCACAGGCAGAAAATTACGCGCTTTGCCGTTGCGGGAAATCAAAAAATCCGCCTTTCTGTGACGGTTCTCATCTGATCGAGCCTTTTAATGGAAAAGAGACTGCTTCCCGAGAACCTTATGTGGATCGTTCCGAATTACTCGAAGGACCGGGAGTTGATCTGCTGGATGACGGCAGATGTGCCTTTGCCCGATTTTGTCATAGAAAAAACGGAACGACTTGGGATTATGTGCTGAATTCAAATACGGAAGCAGCAATCCGAGAAGCGGTTCAAGCCGCCGGTGAATGCCCTTCCGGAAGATTGACCGCCGTAAGCAAAGAAGGCGAGTTGTCGGAGCCGGATTATGATCCGGAAATCGATATCGTTGAAGACCCGGAAAGGGGTGTGAGTGCCGGCATCTTTGTGAAAGGAAAAATTCCCATCGAATCCGAAGACGGTGAAATTTATGAGCTAAGGAACCGAGTTGCCTTATGCAGATGCGGACATTCTCGAAACAAACCTTTCTGCGATGCCTCCCATGTTCCTTTCGGATTTTCAGATGGGCATGTTCCGGAATAGTCTTTTGGAAGCGAACGAGAAATGCATTCGATAAAAAAAGTATCCGGAAAAATCCTTTTACTTGATTTTCCCGTCATAAGTTCCATAAAACGAGTTCGATGATCGATACATTTCTGAGTCGATACGGAAGGAAACGAGTCAATCAGCCGATATTCGTCAAACGACCCGGCGATTGATTTTTTTATTAAGGAAAACAATGGATCTGTTAATCGCTTTTCTTGTGCTGATCGTTTCCGTTTTACTCAGTCTGTTTCAAAACTTTTCCTTACTCATCCCGTTGGGAATCGGTTTGATCTGCTTTATTTCGGTCGGTCTTTATCGCCACTATCCGCTTCGTTCTTTATTTAAAATGGCTTTGGAGGGTGCAAAAAACTCCCTTGTCGTCATTCGGGTTTTGGTTTTAATCGGTTGCCTGACAGCCTTGTGGCGAGCTTGTGGAACGATTTCTTTCTTTGTGGTTTTCGGCGTGAAGCTCATTACGCCCCATATTTTCATTTTGGTAGCCTTCTTGCTTTCTTCCCTTGTTTCTTATGCCATGGGAACCAGCTTCGGCGTAGCCGGCACGGTGGGAGTGATTTTAATGTCAATCGCCCGAGCTGGGGGTGTCAACGAATATATTGCCGCCGGAGCGATTTTATCCGGTGTGTATTTCGGAGACCGAACGGCGCCGACATCCTCTTGCGCCAATTTGGTTGCTTCGCTTACGAAGACCGATCTGTACGATAATGTGAAGCGCATGCTGAAATCCGCCGCGCTTCCCTTCGTGATTTGTATCTTTCTTTACGCCGGTTTATCTTGGAAGAATCCGCTTTCAAGCGCGGATACATCATTGGTCAGCGTTTTGGAAAACAATTTTTCGCTCTCGGTTTGGACCCTTATCCCGGCTGTTATCTTATTAATTTTGCCATTGTTTCGCATTCCGGTAAGAATCGCCATTTCAATCAGTATTTTATTTTCCTTCGCAGTCAGTATGGGGAGTCAGCAAATGGGGTTTTGGGATACTTTTCATGCGATGCTGTTCGGTTACAAGCCCTCAGACCCCACTTTGACCGGTATTTTATCCGGAGGCGGATTGATTCCGATGCTTACCACCATTCTTATTGTTGCGTTATCGAGCACATATTCCGGCATTTTTAATGGGACGAATATGATTTCAGGAATTCGGGAGAAACTATTCGATCTCTCCGAAAAAATCGGCCGTTTCCCCACGGTGGTAGCGACGAGCATTCTCAGCTGTGCGGTTTTTTGTAATCAAACGATGGGCATTATATTCACACATGAAATGGTCGGAAAAATCTATCAAGAGAAAAAAATTGATCGAAGCACTTTTATGTTGGATATCGCCAATTCAACCACGCTGATTGCCGTACTGATCCCTTGGTCAATCGCTTCTTCGGTTCCGTTGACTTGGATGGGGGTGAATTTCAAAGCGTTACCTTATGCTTTTCTGCTTTATTTAATCCCCTTATTCTATGGAATACAGGAACAACATAAATCAAAACAACATTAAACACTTCAAAATAATATTCTTTACATTCTTTTGTCGATAAATCCAGGTATTTTTTTGATTACAATTAAAAAGAACTCCCTTTATAAAAAAGGAGTTGTCAAAAAGGAGGTCTGTTATGCCTTGGACAACAAAAAATTATCCGAATAGTT
>JALHEL010000287.1 GCA_022837205.1 Leptolinea sp. | reverse complement strand
TGACGGTTGTATATTACGAACTACTTGTGAACTGAGAAAGGCGGGCAACCCATGCTGGAAACGAAAAATAAAATAACTCTCCTGGACGGCGCCTTCGGCACGATGCTGCAGCAAAAAGGGCTTCTGACCGCCGCCGTTCCTGAAGCAAACAATTTGACCCATCCGGAAATCATCACCGAAATCCATCGGGAATATATCCGCAGCGGTGCGGAAATTATTTATGCGAGCACCTTCGGCGTGAATCGCTATAAACTCGAAGGAACTCCTTATACAGTTTCGCAATTGGTTGAAGCCGCTGTCGAGAACGCCCGAAAGGCGCGTGACGCGGAGAACCCCCTGGTAAAAATCGCGTTGGATTGCGGTCCGATCGGCAAAATGATGAAACCGAACGGCGATATGTCTTTTGACGAAGCCTATCGGATTTTCGAAGAAATCGTTACAGCCGGCGAACAAGCCGGTGTCGACCTGATTGTGTTCGAAACTTTTACCGATTTAGCCGAAATAAAAGCCGGAATCCTTGCCGCCAAAGAACATACCGGCCTGCCGATTTTTGCTTCGATGTCTTTTGAAGCCAACGGACGGACGTTCGCCGGCGTTCCCGTTTCGGCGGCGGCGTTGACGCTCAGCGGTTTGGGAGTTTCCGCGGTCGGAATCAATTGTTCCTTAGGTCCGGAGCAGATTCTGCCATTGGCGGCGGAGTTGGTCAAATGGACGAACCTGCCGGTCCTGATCAAACCAAATGCCGGGTTGCCCGATCCGGAAACCGATCAATATGAAATTACACCCGCGGAGTTTGCCGAAATCACCGCCCGTTTTGCGGATTTGGGAGCCGCTTATATCGGCGGATGCTGCGGGACGACACCGCAATATATTGCGGCATTGAGAGACCGGCTCTCGGGTAGACGTCCTGCCGCCCGCCAAGCCGTTCATCGCACCGCCCTTTGCAGCGCGGAACGGACCGTTGAGATCGATGAAGTCCGAATTGTCGGCGAACGGATTAATCCGACCGGAAAAAAACGCTTCAAAGCCGCCCTTGCCGATCATGATATCGGTTACATTCTGTCTCAGGCGCTGGAACAGACGGCCGCCGGAGCTGAAATTTTGGATGTCAATGTCGGCTTACCCGGATTGGATGAAGCCGCTATGATGGCGGAGGTGGTCGAAGCCATCCAAAGTGTCAGCAACGCTCCTTTACAGATCGATTCCGGTGACCCGAAAACCATCGAAGCCGCCCTACGAATTTATAACGGGAAAGCGTTGGTCAATTCGGTGAACGGAGAAGATCGGAATCTGGAAACGCTGCTTCCGATTGTCCGAAAATACGGTGCGGCAGTAATCGGCTTGACATTGGATGAAAACGGTATTCCGCAAACAGCCGGAGAACGGGTAAGAATCGCCGAAAAAATAATCCGTAAAGCCGAAGAGTACGGCATCCCGAAGGAAGATGTCATTATCGATTGCCTGACTCTCACCGTTTCGGCTCAACAGGAACAGGCGATGGAAACGTTGAAAGCCCTCCGAACGGTAAAAGAACGTTTTGGTGTAAAAACCGTATTGGGAGTTTCGAATATATCCTTCGGACTGCCGGATCGGGAGACGATTAATGCCGCCTTCTTGACTCTTGCTTTGGGTCAGGGTCTGGATTTGCCGATCATCAACCCGAATGTCCGCACGATGACCGGTGCGGTGGATGCGTTTAAAGTGCTCGCCGGTCAGGACAAAAATTCCGAGCGATTTATTTCCATCCATAATCAAATACAAAGCGAAAAACCGATCGTTCCAGCCGGTGGTTCCGTCTCGCCAGATTCATCCCTTGAATATGCAATTGCAAATGGGCTCCGGCAAATTGCAGCCGAAGCCACCGTCCGGTTGCTTAACACAATGGAGCCTGCGGAAATAATCGATCATATTCTGATCCCGACCCTCGAAAAAGTAGGGAACCGTTTCGAAAAAGGGGAAATCTTTTTGCCGCAGCTGATTCAATCCGCCGGTGCCGCTCAAGCGGGCTTCGAAGAAATTCGCAAAGCTATGACCCGCTCTTCACAGTCCGAAGTGAACCTTTCCAAAGGAAAAATCATATTGGCGACGGTTAAGGGAGATATTCATGATATCGGGAAAAACATCGTCAAAGTCGTTCTTGAGAATTCCGGGTATCAGATTATCGACCTGGGGAAAGATGTTCCCATTGAGGTTGTCAGGCAAACGGTTCTGCGGGAAAACGCAAAATTGGTCGGGCTGAGTGCATTGATGACCACAACGGTAAAGAATATGGAAGAAACGATTCGGGATCTCAAAAACCATTCGGAATGCAAGATCATGGTAGGGGGGGCGGTGCTGACCAAAGATTATGCGCTGTCAATCGGTGCCGACTATTTCGCAAAGGATGCCAAAGCGGCAATGGATATCGCCAAAAAAGTCTTCGAAGAGTAAATCCGTTTGATCGGGAACCGGAGACCCGAATATGATTCATTTTTAAGAATATTTGATAAAAGGAGCCTATTCCGTGAAAACCGTTCAATTTACACTTCAAAGTTCCGGGCGTTCTCAATTAATCGATATCACCTCTCGGGTTCGGGAAGCGGTCACGGCTTCCGGTATCCGCGAGGGACTCTGTACCATTTTTATCCCTCATACCACAGCCGCCGTTACCATAAATGAGAACGCCGATCCGGATGTTGTCCGTGATTTCCTGTACGAATTGGACAAGATCGTACCGTGGCAGGACGGGTACCGGCATGCGGAAGGGAATTCCGCCGCCCATCTGAAATCCTCGCTGATCGGTGTATCCGAACAGGTCCTTATCGAAAACGGCCGATTAATGCTGGGAACCTGGCAGGGGATTTATTTTTGCGAGTTCGATGGACCGCGTACGCGCCGGGTACTGGTCCGGATCGATTCATCCGATTTTTCAACCGGAAATACAACC
>JALHEL010000286.1 GCA_022837205.1 Leptolinea sp. | reverse complement strand
ATCGGCAGCTATGGTTGTAATTTACATTGCCCCTTCTGTCAAAACAGCGATATTTCCATGCAATACGCAGGGATCCGCACTCATTTCATTTCTCCGCAAGAATTGGTGAGTAAAGCGCTGGAGTTGAAATCTGACGGGAACATCGGAGTGGCTTATACCTATAACGAGCCTTTTATCAGTTATGAATACGTGACGGATTGCGCCGGGTTAGTACATCAAAACGGGATGAAAAACGTGATGGTTACGAACGGAACCGTCGAAGAGGCTCCTTTAAGAAAAATTCTGCCTCTGATCGATGCCATGAATATCGATCTCAAGGGATTTACCGGTGAATATTATCGAAAATTAAGCGGCAATTTGGAAGTGGTCAAGAGAACAATCGAAATTGCAGCCAAAGAATGCCATATCGAAGTCACTACGTTGATCGTTCCCGGGGAAAATGACAGCGATGAGGAAATGGAAGCGCTTGCCGGTTGGCTGGCTTCGGTCGATCCGGAAATTCCGTATCATGTCTCTCGTTTTTTCCCGCATTACCACATGCCGGATAAACCCCCGACACCGGTGAAAACAGTTTATCATCTGGCGGAAATAGCCCGTAAACACTTGAAATATGTCTATACGGGGAATTGTTAGCGGATCCGACAATTAAGAAAGGGGAGAAAAATAATCGAAATTTTCCTCCCCTTTCTTTTCATTTTAAAAAGATCAATATTTTATGAATTGAGATCCGTCCGCACCGCAAATCGGGCATTTTCCCGGACGGACTTTTTCGATATTGCCGCAAACCGGGCAAAGATAGTAGAAGACTTCTTCGGTTTCATCCAGATTATCCAAAACTTCTTTATAGAGTTTTGCATGGACTTCCTCTGCCTTTTTCGCAAGCGTAAAGGTTCCAACCGCAGCCTTATTCCCCTCCGCCTCGGCATCCTTTAAGAATTCCGGATACATTTCCGTATATTCATACGTTTCGCCGGCGATGGCATCTTTCAGATTATCGGCAGTACTGCCGACTTTTCCGGCAACTTCAAAATGTCTTAAAGCATGAATTGTTTCGGCATCTGCCGCCGCTTGAAACAATTTGGCGGCATTATTTTTTCCTTCCGCCTTTGCTTTACGAGCATAAGCGGTATATTTACGATTTGCCTGAGATTCGCCTGCGAATCCGGCCATCAGATCCTGCATTGTTTTACTTTCCATATGATTCTCCTTATTCTTCATTTTGTTGAATTTTTTGATTCGTTTCAAGGCATTTTTTACAGATCCCTTTGAAATAGACACCTTTTTGATTGATTTGAAAACCTTTTAATTCTTCCGGATTAAATGAATCAAGCCCGACCGTAAAATCATATATCCTTCCGCATTTTTCGCATTTGAAATGCCCATGCGTTTCGGTGACAATGTCATAACGATTTTCATTATCCTCGATGGTCAGCTCTTGTACTAAATTCGCCTTGACCAAAGAATTCAAAGAGTTATAAACCGTGGTCTTAGACAGTGACGGGATTTCAGCGATCAACCCTGTATAGATTTCGTCGGCAGTGGGGTGAGTACGATTCCGATTTAAATAATCCAAGATCTTGACCCGTTGATAAGACAAACGAATCTTTTTCTCCTTCAATTCTTTTACCAAATCCCGATATGCCGGCTCAGTTTCCACAGAATCTCCTCACTTATAATATAACTATTCCTAATTTGTAATCATTACACCTTATTATACTCAAAACTGAATATCTTTCAAGCCCTCATTTCAAGAAAATTCGGAGACAAAATCATCAAATTTTGAATTATTCAAGCAAAAAAAGCTTCCGAAGGATTCAAAAGTATTCCGCCATAGTCCCGCTTCATCACAAAGAGCCTCCCCATCCGCTTGAATAATGTTCCCCACCCGATTGCCACTTGTTGTTTTTTCCCAAAAATAAGAAAAATATGATCTATTTCCTATTTAAAATGAATTCAAGATGATTTCCGCTTTTTCCATAAATTCTCATGCAAAACACAAATCCCGACGATTTTTTTGTTATTCGGAACCGGTTTATTCTTGTTTTTTGACCGATTCGGACTTGCATTTAAACGGCTTATGCATAATCTGCTCTTTTTCAGAATAGCAAATCGAAAAACAGGTTTGAACGTAACCGTGCATTTTACGTCTTTTTGTTGATGGTAAATACCGAATATTAAGAAATTCTGTTCGGATTGGGTATAATTCGTTTATTCTTAATACATTACTCATATGAAAACGGATCGAAGTCCGAGCGATAAAGGACAAAAATATCTTTAAACAGGGAGCTGAAATGAAAAAAAAGATACAAATTGTAATTCCGATGGCAGGATATGGTTCCCGACTTCGCCCGCTGACCTGGAGCAAGCCCAAACCATTAATCAACCTGGCCGGACGAACTTCTTTGGATTATCTTTTGGATGAATTTACCAGTCTTGAAAATGAGTTTGATCCCGAATATATCTTTATCATTTCACCGAACGGTTGGCAGATTAAGACCTACATGGACAAACATTATCCGAACCTGAAATGTAATTATGTGGTTCAGGAAGAGATGAAAGGTCAATCGCATGCTATTTTCTTGGCGAAGGATTTGATCAGCGGCCCGATGATTATGACTTTTTCGGATACATTGCTTGAAGGCGATCTCGGCTTTCTTGCCGATGAAGACGCGGATGGGATTGCTTGGGTTCAATGGAATCCCGAGCCTCAGCGGTTTGGCGTAGCCATTACCGATGAAAATAACCGCATCGAACGTTTCATTGAAAAGCCCTCTACCGATGAATATAAAATGGTTATCATCGGTTTTTATTATTTCAAGGAAGGGCAAAAATTGATCGAAGCGATCGAACAACAAATCAAAGAGAACATTTCCCTTAAAAATGAATATTACATAGCCGATGCGATTAATATCATGATCCAAAAAGG
>JALHEL010000285.1 GCA_022837205.1 Leptolinea sp. | reverse complement strand
GTCCTCTGGCGGGGATCAACCAAAACGCAGGGGGTTTCCAGCGTCAAGGGCTGGAAGGTTAAGTTTAATCAAGAATTGGGTACCGGTTCGGCCAACACTACAAATATTTTTGTTTTTGACAAAGACAAAGGGGTAGAACACCCGGTTAAATTCATACTCAGCTGTGATACATCCACCGGTTCTACCACCGTCATGATAACTCCCATTACTCCTTACACCGCCGGTGGTAATTATGTTCTCTATATCTCACGTTCCGTGAAGGCCAAGAACGGCAACAGCTTGAGGAACGGGCTAAGAATGCCCTTTACCGTGGCTGGACAAGGTTGACAAAGGGACGGGGTTGTTGTCGCCCCCATCACCCTCAGGGAATTTCTTTTATGTTTCATTCATTGAAAAAAAGTATGCTTTTTTCCTAAATAGGCATACTTTTTATATTCCTGACAAAAACCCGCGTTCCCACATGGATGTCCCGGAGTTTAATCTGCCCAGTTTTGGAGGGATAAACCTGGAATTCTACTAAATTCACCAGTATTGTTTGTTATTAGAATTAAGTTTGTGCGGCTATTAATAAGTCATAAGCTCCGATAATTTGTCCTCTTTTCTCAAGTGATGCGCGAATTTCCCCAAATATAACAGCAGCGCTATCGGAAAAAGGCAGTATTTCTATGGGGGTCAAAAAGTTAATCAAGGCAATTTTATTTCTTTCTTCTTGTTGGCTCTTATTAACTCCATATTCAAGCTCAGCCAGCGTTATTGTCGAAATGCATACATCTCCGATTTCTAAAGTTTTTAAGGTGTCTAAAACTTTGCGGGGTTTTTTCTTGATAATATAAATACATATATTTGTATCAAGCATATATTTCATTTATAAGTCATCCCGCTCATGCGTTTTTGGTTGGTTTCTATCGGATAAAAAATCGTCGGAAAAACAATTCAAACTGGACAGAAAAGCGTCCCACGCACTGTCTTTTGGAATTAACAGGACAATACCGTTAATTTTTTTTATAAACACCTCGGGATCCTTAAAACGGTATTCTTTTGGTAAGCGAACGGCTTGACTCCGGCCATTCTCGAATATTTTGGCGATATCCACTAGAAGCCCCCCCATTAAAATGGTATATACCCCAGTATATACCCCCACATTAAAAATATCAATAATTTTTACAGGTCGCCGGTACAATTCGGCCTAATTCTACTCGATCCCTTCGGGATGCGGGCCGGGTTTGCCGATATAGAAACCCTGGCCGTAATCTATCTGCAACTCCTGCAGCGACTCCATAACTGCTTTGTTCTCCACAAATTCAGCAATTGTTTTTTTGCCGAGGGCGTGCGCCACGGCGTTCATGGCTTTGACCAGGGCAAAGTGGGTGAAATCCTTATCCATGTCGCGAATATAGCTCCCGTCAATCTTAAGGTAGTCCACCGGCAGAAACCGCAGGTGAGTAAAGGAGGAAAAACCTATCCCGAAATCGTCCAGGGCAAAGCGGCAGCCCAGGTTTTTAAACCTGCGGATCCATTTTTTTGCCAGTGTAATATCCCTGACAGCGGCTGTTTCCGTGATTTCAAAGCCGATCCGGGAGGGGTCGACGCCGCTTTCCAGGATGCTCTTTTCGATGAACTCTAACAAGTCTTCGTCGCCCAGACTTATTCCAGACAAATTAATAAAAGGACGGAGATCGGGATACTGGATGAGCGCGGCTAGTGTTGACTTCACCACCCAGCGGTCAATCTGGGGCATCAGGCCGAAGCGCTCAGCGGCAGATATAAGCTGGTCGGGCAAAAGGATCTTTCCGTCCCGGTCCTGGAGGCGGAGCAGGACTTCGTGGTGCATTATTTTCTCGCCATCCATGCTGATTACGGGCTGGAAATATATCATAAAACTGTTTTCCCTTAGGGCGTTTTTAATTTGTGTAACCAACTGGTTGGTTTTAGATAGCTTGGCTACCGTGTCTTCATCGGGTTGGATGAAGGAAATCCTGTTCCGGCCACCATTTTTAGCGGTATAAAGGGCGTTGTCGGCGGAGGAAAGGATTTTATGAGCATTAAAGGCGCCGTCAATCATCGAAACGCCAATGCTGATGCTGATATTGACGCAGCATTCGTGCGAGACGAGGTAGAACTCATCCTGCTCCACCGCCTGGCGTAGCTTTTCGGCAACGATTCCAGCTTCCCTAATGGTTGTTCCTTCCAGTAGCACGCAAAACTCATCGCCGCCAAACCGGGCGAGGAAATCCCCTTCACGCAGGTTTTTCTTTAAGATATTTGTTATAGCAATCAGCAACTCATCGCCTGCCGCATGTCCCAGCGTATCATTTATTAGTTTAAAGTTGTCGAGGTCGATAAAAAGCAAAGCGCTTATTTCCCCGCGCCTGGCCCTTGCCACCACCCTCATCAGGTGTTCATTAAGGAAGTGGCGGTTAGGGATGTTTGTCAGGGCGTCGTGTGTGGCCAGGTGTTTTAACTGTTTCTCCAATATCTTGCGCTCGGTGATGTCGCGGATAGATTCGACAGCGCCGACAATGTTATAGTCCTTGTCAAAAAGCGGCGAGGCCATCGCCCATAAGTTGGCGCCGATGCCGTTGTAAACAGTATGCGTAAAAAATTCTGTATAAAGGGTATTCCCTTTTTTTTGAACAAGCGGGTAGTGCTCCTTTAATTCCTTTGCATCTGAGAAAATTAGGTCGATTAACACCGGCTTCGGTTCGCTACAAAATGCTTCTGCATACGCGTGGCTGCCCTTGCCTATGATATCCTCTTTTTGAATTCCCGTCAGTTCTTCAATGGCTTTGTTCCAGGCGATAACTTTCCGGTTGCAGTCGACGACAAAGGTCGGGTCGGGAAGAAATTCAATTATATCTTGAAGCCGCCGGTGGGCGGAGAGTAATTTTTCCTCGGCCTCAATGCGCTCGGTAATGTCCTCGCCAATAATTGCAGTCCCGGTGGTATTTTCCTGGTGGTTGTGCAGCAGGATACCGTGTGATAAAATCAAGCGGCTGTTCAGGTCACGTGTCAGGATCTCATAAACGCTAAATATAGCAGCGTCGTCTCGCATGGCGGGTTTTGCATTCATTTCTATAAGTTCTCTTTTATTTATAGGGACGTATGGTTTAAACAATTTAAACAAGTTCTGCCCGAGGATTTCCTCACGGTTCCAACCGGTGATTTCGAGGAGGAAATTGTTGCAGAAAATGATATTATTATGCGCGTCCGTAATTACAGAAACAAGGCGGACATCTTCCAGCATCATGCGAAAACGCTGTTCGGAGTCCTTTAACAGTTCATTGGTTTTTTGCAGCTCACTGTAATGACGCCTAAGTTCAACCCGCATGTGTTCAAATGTCCTGGCCAGGTGGCCGATTTCACTGTGGGTCTTTACCGTTACCGCGGTGTCCAGATCCCCCTGCGCCAAACGGTTCGCCGCGCCGACCAGTTTGCTGATGGGGCGGGTGAGGGTGCTGGCCACTAACCAAATAATAATGATAATGGCAAAAAGCACCGAACCGAAAGCA
>JALHEL010000284.1 GCA_022837205.1 Leptolinea sp. | reverse complement strand
CCGGTATAACCGATATCGCTTTTGCCCGTGGATCCCCGGACGGATAATGGTTCATCAGCTCGGATAACGGAGATATTTGATCCAGATGAAAATGATTGAAAATATCCTGCATCCCGTGATCGGCGGAAATGATACCCACGGCATCCGAAAATCTCGGAGCATATTGTTCCAACAACGAATCTGTTTTGCTTAAAAATTCCGTTACCGATTCGTGCGAAAGACCATTATTATGCAACAGATCATCCGGCGATTTCCAATAACCGATGATGAAGTGATCCCCTTCTTCGGCACATTTCAACTCGATATTTTGAAAAAGCTCTTCCAACGTGTGGGCTTTGGTCAGACGATTCCCCGCAATTTGAACAAGTCGCTGCCGGGCAACATCCGTAAAAATACAATCGATCTTTATTTTCCGATCGGCATCGTTTTCAATCTGCTCAAAAATAGTCCGAAAACCCATAAAATTCAAAATATTCTTTTCGTTTGGATCAATCGGCTCGCCGGTAAAGGCGTCCCGATAGGGGAAAACCTCGATGCATTCATCCCATTCTTTAAAATATAAAGACCAAGCCAACCAGGCATGTGAAACAGGCTGAAGTCCCGAAAAAAAAGAAGAGGTCACACAAACCGTCGTGCAAGGGTAAACAGCCGTCAAATCCCGCCGCCGGTGGCTGCGTAAAAAACTGTCTTCCGGCAAATGACGGTTAAGAATGCCGGTCCCCATGGCATCAATCAAAAGAAAAATAACATTGCGCGGGCGCTTTTGAGCGAGCAAAGAATCCACATCCGTGGAAGATTTTGTGGAAGAAGGTACAGCATAGTAATTTAAAACCGATGAAATAATCCCTAAATTGGAATGGTTATAATCCGGGCAAACAATATTTTGTTGAAAATTCATTTCCTTTCCTTAAAGTAAATAATCGATACATTGTTTCAGCAACAATCCGCTGACCACCACGATAAATAAAATGCGAATAAACTTGCTTCCCTTAAGAACCGCAAGCCGCACTCCGACATAACTTCCCGCCATATTGAATACAGCCATAATCAAACCGAGGTAGGCAAAAATCGCTCCCTGTGACCCGAAAAGGATCAATGCCCCGAAGTTGGTAGCCAGATTGATAATTTTACAGGATGCCGAAGCCCGAAGAAAATCCATCCCGAAAATTCCGATCAACGCAAGGATCAGGAAATTCCCCGTACCGGGACCGAAAAATCCGTCATAAAAGCCGATAACAAGACCCGCCAGCAGGCTCAATCCGAGTTGTTGCCTGAAAGAAAAAGAAACTTCGTGCACCCTCACCCCGAGGTTCTTATTCAATATCGTATAAATCAGGACAACCGTCAACAAAACCAAGACCAACGGACGCATCCATTGATTGGGGACCGAAACCGCCGTCATGGCACCGAAGATCGATGAACAAAATGCGACGCCGGCAATGGGAAGCACTTTCTTCCACTCGATAGGAACTTTTCTCGAATATTGAAAAACAGCCATTCCGGTCCCGCAGCTGGATGAAAGTTTATTGGTACCGAGCAGGGAAGCGACCGGTGCATAAGGGAGTATGGCCATGATTGCCGGGAGTTGAATTAGTCCTCCTCCGCCCGCAACCGAATCGATCAAACCGGCAAGAAAAGCAAATCCCGAAAGGATTAATATTTGAAGAATTGTAATATCCGGCATGGAATTGATTCCAATCTCCTGAGAGCGATTTAACCTTTTCGATTATACCCTCAGTCCCGTCGTTTTCCCGTCGGCACTCTTTTTTTTCATTCATTTCGGCGCAAAATTCAAAAAATGGAAAAATCACCGCGAAAAAACACGAACCCTTTTCCCAATCCGATTGAAGTAGATTAGAATTACACGCATAACCATTTTTGCGTCGGAGAAACAGACATGAGCTATCAGGGCATCATTCATCGCTATCACGAATTCATGGATCTTCCGCCTGCGGTGCAACCGATCACTTTATACGAAGGGAATACCCCTTTGATTCCCGTGCCGGCGATCGCAGACAATTTAGGCGGCGGTTTCGAGCTGTATGTCAAATATGAAGGCCTGAATCCGACGGGTTCGTTTAAAGATCGCGGAATGACAACCGCCATGACGATGGCGAAGCATAATGGTAAGAAAACGGTTATCTGCGCTTCCACCGGAAACACAGCCGCCTCGGCTGCCGCTTATGCGAGCCGTGCCGGACTTCGTGCCATTGTCATGATCCCCGAAGGAAAAGTCGCCGCCGGAAAACTGGCCGGTGCGGTTGCTTATGGAGCGGAGATTATCCAGATTCCCGGCTCATTCGATGACGCGCTGTCTTTTGTCGTAGAAATCAGTCAAAAAAGTGAAATCGAACTGGTCAACAGTCTTAATCCTTATCGCATGGAAGGCCAAAAGACCGCTTCTTTTGAAATTTGTGACGAGCTGGGAAGCGCCCCGGACTGGTTATGTCTGCCGGTGGGCAATGCCGGAAATATCACGGCGTATTGGATGGGATTTAAACAGTATAACCGGATAAAAAATACCGGCCTGCCGCATATTCTGGGTGTCCAAGCCGAAGGTGCGGCGCCGCTTGTGATCGGACATACGGTAGAGCATCCGGAAACAGTGGCGACGGCGATCCGAATCGGTAATCCCGCCCGCGGAGAGCAAGCTTTAATGGCCGCGGAAGAATCAAAGGGACGGATTATCGCCGTTTCCGATGAAAAGATTTTGGCGGCTCAAAAATTGTTGGCTTCATCCGGTATCTGGGTGGAACCGGCTTCGGCTGCCGGTTTGGCCGGATTAACCGACCGAATTAAAAACAATTCCTTCGATCCCAAAGGAAAACGAATTGTGCTTGTCTGTACCGGACACGGCATGAAAGATCCCGATATCATTATTTCCCGTGGGATTAAACCCGTTCGTCTGCCGGTTGATTTCGATAAAGTGGCGGAATACATCCTCGGAGGAGGAAAC
>JALHEL010000283.1 GCA_022837205.1 Leptolinea sp. | reverse complement strand
GTCATATAACTTTCAAATTCGGATTTATGTAAATCCGTAAACAAGGCATCAAAGATCATTTGCTGATTTTCATCCACCATTGTCAGCAAAGATTGCAGCGCCTTTTTCCGCTGAGAGACCGGAAGTGTTTTTCCGCTTAAAAAGAATCGACGTTGCATATCAACGATTGTTTTGATTTCATCCATCGAGCTCCCTCCTGAAATTCATTGATTCTGTGTGACAATAAATATTTTGTCGTCAGATCTTATTTTATCGAATGTTTCCATAAGAAAAATGCTGCCAAAATATAATTCGGCAGCATTTTTCGATAGGAAGAATAAAAATGAGAACGTTGGCGGGTTTGAATCAGCCCGCAATTTTTTCCTTTTCTTTCTCTTCTTTTTCCTTCAAATGTTTTTCCCATAATTCATCGGCGACCGGCGCCCATTTCTCGGCTGCCGGCTTCGTTTTCGATGTTAAAACATCGACATCTTCCGGCGCTTCCATGTCGGTTGATTTTGCATTGGAAACTTTGACCATTTTGGAAAGTGCCTGCGGATTATCCAAAAGCGGGCAGGGGCGAATCAGGTTTTCGTTGAAAGGTTGTCCTTGCCGATAAGCCATGAATAACGGTGATTGCAAAGCTTCCAACAGAGTTACATCATGAATGTTGACATTTGAATAATGAATGAAAGCACAAGGTTCCACATCACCGGCAGCATTAATATGCAGATAGCGCCGCCCGCCGGCAATACAGCCTCCGACGTATTCCCCGTCATTCCAGAAATCCAATGCAAAAATCGGTTTGGTCGCGCGAATTTCGCGAATGCGGCGATACATATATTCTCGCTGTTCGGGCGTCGCCAACAAATCGGTAACGGCATCCTTCCCGACCGGTATATAGGTAAAATTCCAGGCAAAGCGACAACCGTGGGCGATCATATCATCCACAAATTCATCGGAACCGACGCTTTCGGTATTGTAACGATGATAGCAGGTCGAATAACCGAAAAGCAGCTTATGTTTTTTCATGCGATCCATTGCCGCGATCACTTTTTGATAGGTCCCTTTCCCTCGTCGCATATCCGTTGCCGCTTCATCTCCTTCGATGGAGAAACCCAAAGTGATATTCCCGACCCTCAACATTTCATCGCAGAATTTATCATCCACCAGTGTTCCGTTTGTAAATGCGAAGAAAAAGCAATCGGGGTTCGCTTCGCATAGTTTAATCACGTCCTCTTTACGAACGGTCGGTTCTCCGCCTGACAGCAGATAGAAATAAATTCCCAACTCTTTTCCCTGTTTACAGATTGAATCCAGAGTTTCAAAGGAAAGATTATTCCGATTTCCGTATTCAGCTGCCCAACAGCCCGTACAATGCAAATTACAAGCACTGGTAGGATCCATTAAAATTGCCCAGGGAATATTACATTGATATTTTTCACGTAATTTGTCTTGTTTAGTTCCGTTATTGAGAATCCCATTGAAGAAAAAACTGGTAACCGCTTTTTTAATCACTCGCGGGTCGACTTCATTAAACAGGTTTTCTGTAAATTGATACCAAACACCGTTTTTGTCGGTTAATTCTCTGCGAACAACTTTAAACGAATTGGCATGAACATGACCCGTATCCATTTTTTCCGCCAAATCCAGAATTGCGGGAATTTTATTCATCGGATCATTTTCCAGGTATCCCATCAACAGTGAAAGCATTGCATTTTGAACTTTACTATTCATTCATTTTCTCCTTAGCTTACCGGCAACCGATTGAAACGTGTCAACATTTCTAAAACGGCATGCTTGGTTTAATTTACCCCTTTCTATTTATTCGCTGCTACAAAAATTATCTGCTTTCGATAATCGAGCAATCATTTCGCATCAATATTTCGTTCCCGCAAACCAATGCATTGATGGTTGTTTGGCAGGATTGCAGAAAACGGTTAATCAAATCCTCTTCTTCCATGTCGGAATGATTTTTGTAATCATCAAAATAAACCGCAAAATTGATGATAGGCATCATACTGAAAAAGAATTTATACAGAATAAATTCATCGGAATAATTAAAGTCCCAGTCGGCATTTAGGATTGTCTTATAAACGGGATTGTTGTCATTTTTATTGAGCAATTTCAGGAAAAGATATAAATCATTCTGGTGTTTAGAATTTTTCAGCGATTCTAGCATCAGAATCCGGATGATTTGCCGGTTTTCCAATGCATAAGAAACCGCCTTCCGATAATAACCGCGCATGCTGTCCAGAAAAGAGTCCACCGCATTTTTATCAATGAATGTCAGCCGATCTTCTTTTAGTTCCAAGGTTCCATCACGGATCATTGAAATAAGGTGGGTGTGGATAAAATCCATTGAAAAAGCGGTGATATCGTTCAACAACTGCCGGAGTAAGATATCCAGAATATCTTCTTTTCCAGTAAAGTAATAATAAATCAGCGCCTTGTTGACATCCGCCAAATCCGCAATATCACTGACTCGGGTTCCGTCAAATCCTTTTTCGGAAAAAAGCTGAACGGCAGCCTTTATAATTCGATCTTTTGAGTCTTCCGATTCAATTACCCGAGTAACCATTCTTCCGCCTTTTAATTTAACTGTTTGGTTAAATTTACCGCCGGATTTCAATCCTGTCAAGCCGAGATCATCCGTAATCACCGTTTGAAAACCGACGAAATTGATCGGTCAATATTTTCAGCAGCCTTGTAAAACAAGAGAAACATCATGAGAATTGTCGACAGTCAGCAATTCTCATGACGGAAACCCTTCAATCGGTTATCGCTCCTCTTTTTAATCGCTTCGGAAAGCCTTATTTCATCGCTTTCCGTTTCATTTGATTGGCTCAGGCTTCTATTTCCACTTTTTGCGCTTCGGCTTGTTTTTCTGCCTTAGCTTTATTTTGTTTTTCCCAAAGTTCATCCGCAACCGGTGCCCATTTCTCAGCCGCCGCTTTCGTTTTTGCCGTCAATACGTCAACGTCTTCC
>JALHEL010000282.1 GCA_022837205.1 Leptolinea sp. | reverse complement strand
AAACGATTCCGGTGCTTTATGAAGCACCGATTATGCTTGAAAAGAGCCATTTTTCCGAAATTGTCTGCCGGGAATTGAACATAAACGCTCCGGACATCAATCTGACCGAGTGGAATAAAATGCTGGATCGGATCCGTCTCTGTGACAAGGTCGTCAGGATTGGTCTGGTTGGGAAATATGTCAAACTGCATGACGCCTACCTTTCCGTGATGGAAGCGTTACAGCATGCCGGATATGAATTGGGAACAAAAATTAAAATCAAATGGATTGATTCGGAGACTTTAAAACCCGGAAATTACGAAAAAATTCTTTCGGATTGCGCCGGCATCATTATTCCGGGCGGTTTCGGCAATCGCGGAATCGAAGGGAAGATTTTGGCGGCTCGCTATGCCCGAGAAAATAATGTTCCGTATTTGGGATTATGTCTGGGCATGCAGGTAGCTGTAATCGAGTTTGCGCGCAACGTGTGCGGATTGCAAGGTGCTAATTCCCGTGAATTCGACGAGAAGGCCGAACATTTGGTCATCGATTTTATGCCCGATCAAAACGATACAATCGCAAAAGGGGGGACGATGCGCTTAGGCAGTTATCCCTGTAAAATTGTCCCCGGTTCGATCATGGAAAGGTGCTATCAGACGGATATGATCGCCGAAAGACATCGCCATCGCTATGAATTCAACAATCAATATCGGGAAATTCTTACAAACAACGGAATGATCATCAGCGGGACATCTCCCGACGGAACGATTGTCGAGACGGTGGAAATACCGAAAAATGATTTCTTTGTCGGAGTTCAGTTTCATCCCGAGTTTAAAAGCAGGCCCAACCGAGCACATCCTTTGTTCAAAGGATTTGTCGCGGCGGCTTTGAAAAAAACCGAAAAAATGAATGAGTCGCTTGAATGATTAAAGGAGAAATATCAAATGGAAAATACAATGTTTTGTTTTCAATGTCAGGAAACAGCCGGAAACAAGGGCTGTACACGTACCGGTGTGTGCGGGAAAAGTGCGGATACGGCAAATTTGCAAGACTTGCTGCGTTATGTGACGATCGGGTTGTCGTTTGTGACTACCCGATTGCGAAGCGAAGGAAAGAAGGTCGACAAAGAGGCTAACCATCAGGTCACGACGAATTTGTTCACGACCATCACCAACGCCAATTTTGATGATGAGGCGATTTACGAACGGATTGAAAAAACCTTGAAAATGAAGGAAAATCTGTCGGCGAAGCTCTCCGATCGGCAAAATTTACCGGATGCCGCCACATGGCAGAGCCATGACCGTTCCGAAATGGCGGAAAAGGCAAAGACCGCCGGCGTTTTGAGAACAGCGGATGAGGATGTTCGCAGCTTACGAGAACTGATTCTTTACGGATTGAAAGGTTTATCCGCTTATGTGAAACATGCCAATGTGTTGAAACATGAAGATGAATCGATCGATGCGTTTATTCAAAGCGCTCTCGCCAAAACGTTGGATGACAGTCTTTCTGTGAATGATTTGGTCGCTTTAACACTGGAGACCGGCAGTTACGGTGTCAAGGGAATGGCTTTGCTGGATGCGGCTAACACCGAGACCTACGGGAATCCGGAGATTACAAAAGTGAATTTGGGTGTCCGTAAAAATCCGGGGATTTTGATCTCGGGTCATGATTTGCGGGACTTGGAAATGCTGCTGGAACAGACAAAGGGAACGGGGGTGGATGTATATACTCATTCGGAAATGCTCCCCGCTCAATATTATCCGTTTTTCAAGAAATATGATCATTTTGCCGGAAATTACGGGAATGCTTGGTGGAAACAGGGTACCGAATTCGAAAGTTTCAACGGGCCGATTTTGATGACCACCAACTGTATTATTCCGGTGAAGGACAGCTACAAGGATCGGTTATTCACTACGGGTGCTACCGGATATCCGGGCTGCAAGCATATTCCCGGAGAAATCGGGGAAGAAAAAGATTTTTCGGAAATCGTTGCTTTGGCGAAGACCTGTCCGGCTCCGGTCGAAATCGAAAGCGGCGAAATTATCGGCGGATTTGCTCATAATCAGGTGGAAGCTCTTGCGGATAAGATTGTGGACGCCGTCAAATCCGGCGCGATTAAAAAGTTTATCGTTATGAGCGGATGCGACGGACGGATGAAATCTCGTTCCTACTACACGGAATTTGCGGAAGCTTTGCCAAAAGATACCGTGATTCTTACTTCCGGTTGCGCGAAATATCGCTATCTCAAGTTACCCTTGGGTGACATCAACGGAATCCCCCGTGTTTTGGATGCAGGGCAGTGCAATGATTCTTATTCATGGGCGGTTATTGCATTGAAATTGAAGGAAATTTTTGGAGCGGCGGATATCAATGACCTTCCGATCGCATTCAATATTGCTTGGTATGAGCAAAAGGCGGTGATTGTTCTGCTGGCATTGTTGTCTCTCGGGATAAAGAATATCCATCTCGGTCCGACACTTCCCGCATTTTTATCACCGAATGTCGCGAAAGTATTGGTTGAAAACTTCGGAATCGCACCGATTTCGAGTGTCGAAGAAGATGTAAAGATTCTTTGCGCATAGTTGTAATACAATCAAAACAGCCGGCGTGGTTTGCCGGCTGTTTTGATTATCTCTAAGCGGAACCTTAAGAAGACTTCATCACAGAATCGATTTTCACCTGAATTCGATTGAACTCCTCGCATGAAAAGAGCATGATTCCGGTGAAAGCAAAAAGGACAAAGGGAATCATGATCATGGTTGTCCGGGTGCCGATCGCACCGAGAGCGGGGGGAACCAAAGTGGAACCCAAGTAGGCGACAGCCATCTGAATTCCCATAATTTCCTGCGCATGTTCCTTCCCGAAACGGACCGGTGTCTCATGAAGCATGCAGGGGTAAATCGGAGCGCAGCCCAACCCCGCAATAAAAATGCCTGCTTGAACGAAGGGTGAAGGCAGCGGAAAAATCAGTAAAGTTAAGCCGATAAGAATAATCAATTCGCCCAAACGGATCATCATTTTATTGCTCAGTTTGAACGTCGCAAAACCGGAGAGAAACCGTCCGATGGTAATTCCGGCAAGAAACAAAGAAATCCAAGCGGCGGCGGTGGCGGGTGTCACATTGCGGGAGGCGATGAGGTAAGTGGCTCCCCAAAGCATCATCGTCTGTTCGACTCCGCAATACAAAAAGATTGAAATCAATACCGGGAAAACGCCCGGATGTTTGAGCAGAACGGAAACTCCGCTGCTTTTTTTCGTTTGCGATAAATCTGATTCGATCGGCGGATTCAATTCTTGTTGAATTTTTTCCCGCTCCTTTACTTTTTTCCAAAGCGGCAGTGACAGGAAAAGGATTGCGGCGAGACCAAACTGGATGATCGAGATAATCAGATAACCGTTTCGCCAAGTCTGTCCGGATGCGAACAATTTTGAGATAATGATGGGGCCGGTCATGGCGCCCAATCCCCAAAAACTGTGCAGCCAACTCATATGGCGTGATTCGTAATGTTCCGCCACAAATTCATTTAAGCCGGAATCGACCGCACCGGCGCCCAACCCCAGCGGAATCGCAAAGATCAAAAACCAATAATAAGAAGGGGCAAAGTGAAAAAGGAAGAGTGCGGTTGCGGTCATCAGAACGCTTACAAAAGTGACTACGCCGGTGCCGAAACGCTTGATAAAACGACTGCTGAATAAACTGGAAATAATCGTTCCGCCGGCTACCACCATAAAAATATAACCGGCAAAATCATCGGGTGCATGCAGTTCGATTTTCATCATCGGCCAGGCTGATCCGAGTACCGAATCAGGCAAGCCGAGACTGATGAAGGAAGCATAAATCAAGATCAGGAAAAAAGTTGCCATTATGAAATATTTCCGTTCGTTCTTTCCGGAAAA
>JALHEL010000281.1 GCA_022837205.1 Leptolinea sp. | reverse complement strand
AAGAAAGATAAGTCAACTGTTCGGATAAGCGCCGAAGTGCATCCCCAAATACGGACGGCTGTTCGCCAGGTTGAACACACCCCAACTTAATGCGGACTTCTTCTATCCCATGGATTTTTTTCGAACTGGCTGAGGGAGCACTGCCGAAAAAGATGGTTCTGGCCACCCGCCGGCAAGCAGAGTAGCGACCAAGATTCGGATTCTCACGGTCGAGTTTCACCGGCTGGCTCTGAGGGCCGTCAACATCCTTATCGATGACCGCACCCCAACCTTCCGGAAGATAACGCGTGATTTCGGAACGGACATCCATCCAGTCCAAAGGTACGGTACATGGCATAATTAGTAATGAATTGTCCCGATTATCCCAAAGCCGATAAATAACCGCCGCCATCATGCGAAGAACACCCCGAGTACGTTGAAAACGTTCGAGAGTGGACCAATCTTCGTAAAGGCGGTCAAACAACTCCGGATGAATCGGATAAGTGGCAATCATCCTTTTTTCATAATCCATTTCACGGCATTCCGTTGGAAATTCGGCGCGGTTGACCTGATACATCTCGGCGAATTTACGACAAACCGCATCCCTTGCGGCATAATCCGCTTCCGAAATCGGTTGGAACAGTCTTCGCCGGACAATCTCAAAACTTTCCGTTGAGGAAGCCGGCTTCCAAACCGATTCAACCCTGCCGAATACATTCTGAATTCGTTCGAGCGCGGCTTTTCCTCCTTCACCGCCTATTTCAATATCCGATTCCGGTATTGCCGCAACGACCATTGTGTCCGGAACGGCTTTCGCGGCTTCGGTCAATGCCTGTACAAATGTGATATTGGAATCAAACGATCCACCGGGAAGATTTTCCTTTCCGTATAATTGGCGCGTATAAGCGACCCATTCGTCAATCAATACCAGAACAGGTCCGAATTGTGCGAATAATTCAGCCAGTTTTTCGGAACCCGGACTGATCCCGTCTTGGTCTTCCTTTGCGACAAGTTCATAGGCTTCATGAGCTTTGCCATTGGCATCGCCGATCTGCCAAGCCATTTCTCCCCATAAAGTATGAACTTGAGTACCGTCCGCTTTGGTTCTCACTTCCGAAGGGCTGAGCTGCGTGCCGACCAAAACCGCCCGGGAGGCTACCGGCAAATCCAATTCACCGCCTTTTAATCCGGCGGGGACCAGCTTTTCCAGTTCCGGTACTTGTGCGGGTTTAATCTGTCCGCCAAACAGATGGAACAAAGCTAACATCGAATGGGTTTTTCCGCCGCCAAAATTTGTCTGGAGCTCTACTACCGGATCTCCGCCGGCGGAAGTCAATCTTATCCAAGCTTGTGAAAGAAGCCGGCTCAATCCTTCCGTTAAATAGGTCCGTCTGAAGAATTCGACCGGATCCAGATATTCCGGTTCGGCTTTACCGCTGATCACTTGAAACAAATCGGCGGCGAATTCGGCTTGTTGATAACGCCCCGAAGCGACATCATAATGAGGCGCGACAATCTCTCTCCAGGGTTTCAATCCCGCCGAGACACCGTTTGACAGATTTTCCGTTGATTTTTTTAGTTCCCGTTTGGTTTCGGCGTCAAATTTCTTCCGCATAAACTCATATTGCATACCACGAAGTTCTTCCTGTCCGGATCCATTAACCATTTCCAATAGCAACAGCATTGTATCCAAAGCCCGAAAGGTTTCATCTGCATCAAAAGGTTGTTGGTGAGCCCATTTGTTTCTTATTTCGCGCAACTCGCTGACATAGCTGCGGCCGGTGTGCCCCAGTTCTGTTTTGAAAACCTCATTCCAATTTTCCCACATGATCATCAGAAGCGCTTGGATATCCAGCAAGTCAAAGCGCTCATCCGGTGAACCGTTTCCCGAGAGGGCATTAGAACCAGCATTATATTGCAGTGCCCGTTCGATTCCGTCGGTCCACCAGTTCCCTTTGTAATATTCCTTCAGCTCCCGTCGGATATAAGGTGCCAATCCTTCCTTTAAAATATTCAAGCCTTTTCCGATATTTTCGATATTGCTGACAGCCATGTCTCCTCCCGCTTTTTCTTTTATCTTCCTTCCGAAATTTTATAAAAGACTTTCCTGAACGGATTCTGTTCGGTTATCGGACAGATTTTTCAGTTGGGGCCAAGCGATGATCAGCATGTTATAAGCCGTTGCATCCTGCGCCCATCCCTTCCGTTCGCAGAGTGTATACAAACGGTAGGCCAGATCGCGAATGGTCTCCCCATATTCGGCCAGTTTTCCTAACAGCGATCCGGCACCGATTTCGCCTTCTTCATCCAAAGCGCGGATTAAATATTGGGTTGCTTCCCATACCGTCACCCGTTTGGTAACGGACGGGTCCCAGTCTTTTGCCAATTCATCCCGTCTTAAGAGACGGACTGTCCCGCCTCTGGCTTCCAGAAAACCGGCATGGGTTAAGCGCTCGATGCCGGTATTCTTGGCTTTCGAAAGTGTTTCGGCAATTCCATAAGGTCCGGCTTCATGCCCGAACTGTTCGAACCATGCCAATGCCCACCGCGAATCCGAATCGTATTCGCTTTCCTGTTCAGCCAGGTATTCATCCAATGTCCGGTTGATCAGCGCCAATGCGGTATGGACGCTCATCGGCGAACCGTCCGATTCCAACACCGCTGAATACCGTGAAAAGACCGCCATCCCCGGGCCGATCGCCGCCTGGGCCAAATCGACCGGTGCAATATTTCCCCGTTGCAGGCAATGCAGAGCGGCGGGCAGTTCCCGATTGAGCGCTGCCAGAAATTCCCGGCGGCTTACGGACGGGGCATCTTCCGCCCGCCGCCGGCAGACCAAAACAATAGAAGAAGCCAATGAATTGGTCCCTAATCCGCCGCTGCGATTTGCCAACTCGGTGCGCATCGGCCAGGTTCCGGTTATTTCAAAATTGCTTGCCAACAAACCTTTTAGCATGGTCTCCCAACCGGTAGAAACCCGATCGTCCATCAA
>JALHEL010000018.1 GCA_022837205.1 Leptolinea sp. | reverse complement strand
GGACATCTACATGAATATCGATTCGATCCATCAACGGACCGGAAATTCGTTTTTGATAGTTTGAAATCGCCAAATTAGAACAATGACAGGGATGGACCGAATCTCCATAAAACCCGCATGGGCACGGATTCATCGCAGCCACCAACATAAAATTAGCCGGAAAAGTTACGGACCCCGAAGCCCGCGAAATGGTAACAACTTTGTCTTCCAACGGTTGCCGTAAAACTTCCAAAACGCGCTGGCCGAATTCCGGAAATTCGTCTAAAAAAAGAACACCATGATGTGCCATCGAAATCTCTCCCGGTCTCGGGTGATTCCCGCCGCCTACCAATCCGACATTACTGATGGTATGATGCGGGGAACGGAACGGCCGGCTTTGGATCAAAGGCCGGTCGGAAGGCAATTGATCAGCGATAGAATAAATCCGGGTAACGTCCAAAGCTTCCTGAACGGTTAAGGCCGGCAAGATGGAAGGCAGAGCCCGAGCCATCAGAGTTTTTCCGGTTCCGGGAGGACCTACCATTAAAATATTATGAGAACCGGCGGCCGCTATTTCCAGCGCCCGTTTGACATGCTCCTGCCCTTGAATGTCTTTAAAATCGGTTAATACCTCCGGAACCGCCTGTGTAATTTTCATCGGTTCAGCCGGCTGTATTTGTTCTGTCCCTATAAAATGATGATACAAAACAGACAAAGATGTTACCGGAAAAACATCGATATCGGGAATTAAGGAAGCTTCCCGAGCGTCACAAGCCGGAACATAAATCCGAGAAAATCCGGATTCTTTAGCTTTGGCTGTGATCGGTAAGATACCGCGGACATGCCGAACCGAGCCATCCAAAGACAGTTCACCGATAATCAAGCTGTTTTCAAAAGCGGTTAATGGAATAATGCGATTGGCGGCTAAAATTCCGATCGCGATCGGCAGATCAAAGAAGGGTCCTTCTTTTCTCAAATCTGCGGGAGCGAGATTAATGGTGACCTTTTTCCGCGGATATTCCAAGCCTGTGTTTCGGATCGCAGATCTTACCCGCTCCCTGCTTTCCTGAACCGCCGTATCCGCTAATCCTACAATTACTGTCTGAGGTAAACCATAAGAAGAATTATCGACTTCAACTTCGATAATATCGCCATCCAGATCTGTAACTGTACAGGAATATACTTTTGCCAGCATTAGGGACTCCCCCAAAAATATGTAAATCTTTAAACTGTCTCTCTTTATACCATAGATGAGATTCGCTCAACGATATTATTTCTCAACCAAACCGGTCTTTTTATCTTTCTCTTAAAACTTAAATCATGATAACATTTCATTTAGCAATTCGGATCAACTGATAAGATTGAAAAAAAGAACAGGATGGTCAAATAACCATTATGAACAACAGGCTGAAAGTGATGGTGGTAGTAGGCACCCGTCCGGAAGCGATTAAAATGGCACCCGTCATTAAATGTCTTCAAGCGGAATCGCATATCGAAACGATCGTCTGCCTCACGGCTCAACATCGAGAAATGCTTGATCAAGTGCTTCAGATTTTCAGCATTCCTCCGGATATCGATTTGAACCTGATGACAGAAAATCAGACACTATCGGATATCACAGCTTCGATTCTCATACAAATGAATAAAGTACTTCTGGAAAGAAAACCGGATTGGATACTGGTTCAGGGGGATACGACAACCGTGATGGCCGCAGCCTTGGCTGCCTATTATAATCAAATGAAAGTCGGTCACGTGGAAGCCGGCCTTCGAAGCTGGAATAAATGGGCGCCTTTTCCGGAAGAAATCAACCGGAAAATCGCCGGCGTCATCGCTGATTTGCACTTCGCCCCTACTGAAATGGCACGCCAAAATCTGCTCCGTGAGGGAATACCTCCGGAAATCTGCCATGTTACCGGAAATACGGTAATTGACGCTCAGCAATTGGCATTACAAATCCCGTTTGAAGAAAAAGGTACTCCTTTGGAAGGGATCCCTTTCGGAGAAAAAGAAATTATAACCGTCACGGCACATCGAAGGGAAAACCATGGAAAGCCGTTAGTCGATATATGTAATGCAATCTTAAAAATCAGTCAAGTTTATGCAGATCGTGTTCATATTGTTTACCCGGTCCACCTGAATCCGATCGTCCGCAAAACGGCTTTTTCGATTTTGGATCATCAACCGAATATCAGCTTGATTCCGCCTTTGGATTATCTTTCGATGGTGTATCTATTGAAAAACAGCAAGATATTACTCACTGATTCGGGAGGGTTACAGGAAGAGGCTCCGGGGATGGGTGTGCCGGTATTGGTACTTCGGGAAGTGACCGAACGACCGGAAGGCGTGATCTCGGGAAATGTACGATTGGTGGGGACTGATCCCGAAAATATTTATACGCACGTATGCGATCTGCTGGATCACCCCGATCAATGGGAAAAAATGTCCAAAGCCACAAACCCTTATGGTGACGGAAAAGCCGCGGAAAGAATTGTCAAGTTGATTAATGCCGAACAAAAATAAATGTTGAAAGGTCTGTTTTTTTCGATATAATTTATTAACAAACAAATTCAGGAAAATCTGAGAATCGGAAGAAGCTCTGATTGTTTAACCGTCAGATACTTGCTGAGAGAAAGGAGCCAAAATGCTTAATCATTTTCTTCGGTTTGCTTCACTTATACTGGTCCGATTCCTATAAAAAAATATTATAGGCCGGATTAAATGACCGAGGAAATATACATCTGGTTTGTTGACAAGTAAATCAATTTCAAATAGTATAGAAAAAATGATTGAATGATATTCATTTCTTCGTAAACCGGTTCAAGAAAAACATAGGAGGTTGTTATGGCTGATACAGGAAAAAAAGATAAGGCTAAAAAAGAGCAAAAAAAGAAGCCGAAAATGACAATTAAAGAAAAAAGAAAGTTAAAACGGGAGAAAACAAATAAGGAAACAGGAGCTGTCTAAAGACGGAATCGAAACTTCTTTAAATTGATTATAAACAATATATGATGGATAAACCCGAAAATCAGAAAGAAAAGTGTGCGTAATTTTGCAGCACGCTTTTCTTTAAATCTAAAAAACGGAATTCATTCCGAATGGATTCCTATTCATTAAATTTACAATAAATGATCGGCAGATCAGATTTATGAGAGAGAAATGAAATATATCCTTCCTCAAAAGTTCAATTTTTTTATTCCATAGACCGTTTTTATAATTTTTTTGATAAGACCGATCAAATTTCATTTAATTTATTAAAAAGCACTTCGTTGAAGCATTTTCATCGCAAGAAAGAATTTCATTTCAAAGAGTTTGCTGCTCTTATAAAATTCGGCAATTTTTTTAAATAAAAGTCGCGGTGAATATATGAACTTTATCGATCGATTTTCATAAAGCCCAATGATCAATCTTTCGGACCGCCCATTTGTATAATCCGAAATATGGAAAAATATCGTAAGATGTTTGCAGATATGTTAAGATAAATGAAAATCGGATTTCAAAATCCTTAATCAGGAGGCAACTTTCATGAACAAGAAAGTCATCATTGTAGGCGGAGTTGCGGGGGGCGCTACAACCGCAGCCAGGTTGCGCAGACTGGACGAAAATGCGGAGATCATCCTTTTCGAACGCGGGAAATATATTTCTTATGCCAATTGCGGTTTACCTTATCATGTGGGAGATGTAATCCCATCGCGGGAGGACCTTCTGTTGCAGACCCCGGAATCTTTGAAATCCAGATTCAACATAGATGTTCGTATTCAGCAAGAAGTAACTTTTATTGATCGTGCAAACAAAACCGTCTCTGTTAAAAATTTAGCCACTTCTCAAGAATCGGTTGAAAGTTATGATACATTGGTCCTGGCTACGGGGTCTTCACCGATAATCCCGAATATCCCGGGTATCCGATCAAAGTATATTTTTTCACTCTGGACCGTTGATGATGCGGATCACATCCGTCAATATATCCGGCAAAATAAAATCAGCGATGCCATAATAATCGGAGGTGGGTTCATCGGCATCGAAATGACCGAAAACCTGCGCCGGCTTGGAATTACTGTATCTTTGGTTGAAATGTTAAACCAGGTAATGGCTCCGTTTGATTTTGAAATGGCACAGTTAATTCATAAAACATTGGAAGAAAATGGTGTGTCGCTTTATTTGGGAAACGGCGTCACCTCTTTTACGGAAACTGATGAATCCATTCTGGTTAATCTATCCGATGGCAAGCAACTAACTACCCGACTCGTAATTTTATCCATCGGCGTCAAGCCAAACAGCGAGCTTGCTCGTTCAGCGGGCTTAGCGTTAAATGCCCGCGGCGGAATTGTTGTTGATAAAATACTACGAACATCCGATCCCGACATCTTTGCGGTCGGCGATGTGATTGAAGTCGAAGATTTTATCAGTAAAGACAAAACTATGATTCCGTTAGCCGGACCGGCTAACAAACAGGGACGCATCGCTGCCGGTAACATCGCCGGAGAAAACGATCAATACCCGGGAACCCAAGGATCGGCGATTGTCAAGATCTTTGATGTATGTGCCGCAAATACAGGCGCGAATGAAAAAACATTATTAAAAAATGGCCTGACCAAAGGAAAGGATTATGAAAAATTAATCATTCTGCAAAATTCTCATGCCGGATATTATCCGGGTGCCTCTCCGATGGCTATTAAACTGCTTTTTTCAACAGACGGAAATAAAATCTTCGGAGCCCAGATTATCGGGAAAGAAGGAGTGGATAAACGGATCGATACCATCGGCACCGCTATTCGTCTCGGCGGAACAATTTGGGATCTGAAATCACTTGAATTCGCTTATGCACCTCCTTTTTCTTCTGCGAAAGACCCGGTCAATATGGCAGGATTTGTCGCGGAAAATATTCTCAAATCCAGAGTCTTTTTTGCTGAATGGGATGTTGTGGAACGTCATGATCCGGAAAAAACAATATTGTTGGATGTGCGCGAAGATGCAGAACGACGAACTTATGCTTTATCGGGAGCTTTGAATATTCCGTTGGGACAGATCCGATCAAGACTGTCTGAAATTGACAAAGAGAAAGAAATCATTATTTTTTGTGCAATGGGTGTCCGTGCTTATAACGCTGCAAGAATCCTAATGGCTAACGGTTTTCAAAATGTGAAAGTTTATCCGGGCGGCATGAGGTTTTTCCGCGCAATCCATTATAAATAAGGCCGGTAAGATCATTGTTCGGAATGATCATCAAATTTCGAACAATGATCTCGGATTAATCGGTTCCGACAACAGATATTATTTTATTTGTTTTATTCTAGAAATGAATAAACATAGATTCCTCATTGGACCGATATTTATTAAATTGCCGCCTCTTTTTTAATTAAACGATGCCTTTTTAAAGGCATCAAAAAATGTTCAAATTTTTGAAGAAAAACAATAAGTGAGCGCCCCCAGAGGAAGTCGAATCCCCAACCTTTTGCTCCGCAAGCAAACGCTCTGTCCAATTGAGCTATGAGGGCAGTAACCTTTTTTCAGGCTGTTTTAATATACACCTGGAAGAGGAAATCGTCAAGGAAGGCACATCTTTATGTGTTGTTATTCAGCAGTAATATCATGTCAAATAAAAATTCATAAGATGCTTTCTTGATAGGAATACAAAGACAGGAAAGCATATCAAAAATTAAATAATGACTTTATGAATAGAGTTTAAGCAGCTTACGGACTTGCGGATTTGAACCAAAAAATAATTGAAATAAAAGATGAACTGGTACGGATGAGGAGGATTTTCACCGTTTTCTTGAGTTGGGTTTCAATGAATATCGGACAGCGGAAAAAGCCGCAGGATATATGAAGAATTTGGGATTCGTAGTTCACAGAGGAACTGGAGTGGTCAAACTCCTCTGAGGAAAAGAAGCGCAGCCGGCACTGGGAATAAGAGCCTGTCTGGATGCATTGCCGATGAATGAATATGCTTCAGAAAATAAGCGGTATTACACAGTCAGCCGGAGCAACCGATCATTTTACTTATACTCAGGTGATGCCGCCTGTAAACAACGATCCAAAACTGATCGCAAAAATCGGTAAGATTTTAAAGGATTCATTCGAGCCGGATACAATAACGAATGAGATACCGTCAGAAATAGGTTGCGAAGAATTTTCACTATGTTTCACGATAAAAGCACTCCTAATTGAAAGGATTTTTTATCTTTTACTAAATCTATCGGAAAATAGCATAAGTAATCTTTTTATTTCTCAATAACAAATTATGACGAAAACCTTGAAAAATAACCGTTCTTAGATTAATATCGTATTTATCGTTTTATTTTCAAAAGAGTTTTTACCATTTTTTAATGACATATCGAAATTCGGTATGAACTTTATATAGAAACAAAGAAAGGTGTGATTATGATTAACAGAAAATTGCTTTTATTATTCAGCATTACATTGATTTCGCTCATGCTGATAGCAATGCCTGTCTTCGCTGATGAAGCAAAGTATTTTCGGACATACTTTGGCAGCGGAGATATACCTTCAATTGACCAGGCTCTGGTGACCGATTTCATAGGAATTCAATTGGTTGATGAAATGACAGTCGGCATCATGAGACAAAATGAAACCACGGGATTATTGGAACCGGGCATGGCAACCGAATATTCGGTTTCGGATGACGGCAGAGTATATACATTTAAATTGCTTCAGAATGTTCCCTGGGTCCGTTATAATCCCGAGACAAAAGCAGTGGAAGAAGTCAAAGATTGCGACGGAAATGTGCGCTATGTGACCGCACATGATTTTGTCTATGGTGCGGAAAGAACATTGCGGCCGGAAACAGCATCGGGATATGCCTATGTTGCCAATCTGATAGAAGGTGCGGAAGCTTATAATACGCCGGTCGAAGAAGGGGAAGGTACGCCGGTAGCTCGGCCGGATTTCTCAACCGTGGGTATTAAAGCTTTGGATGATTTCACCATAGAATATACCTTCAAAGAAGCGGGCGTTTTTAATCTTAACATCCTGAGTATGTGGATGTTACATGCCATGCCTTCATGGATTATAGACGGAGATGCCTGTAATGAAGCTTTGGGGGAACGTTGGACAGAAACCGGTTTTTACCAAGGGTATGGCCCGTTTACACTGGAAGAATGGGTTCACGACTCCCATTTGACAATTATCGCCAATCCTTTTTGGCCGGGAACGGAATTTGTTCCCAAACCGAAGATCGCAGGTGTTCACTATTCTCTGATCGATACTTCCGCTGCCTTAGCGGAATACGAAGCCGGGAATATGGATGAAGCCGGAATTCCCAGTGCCGATTATGATCGGATTACTTCTGATCCGGCTCTCAAGGATCAGATCAAATCTTCGACGGATTCGGTCGGAACCGAGTTTCTTATTTACAACGAATGGCTCCCGCCAACCGATGACGTTCGAATCCGAAAAGCGTTAAGCCTTGCGGTAGACAAAGAAGCTGTAGTCAAGACATTGAAAGAGGGAATAGCAGCACCGTTTTATATCCACCCGGGAGTGGACGGGGCACCGAAAGTTGAAGATTACCCTGATTTGGGCATTATGTATGATCCGGAAGCGGCGAAAGCATTGATTGACGAATATTGCAAGGAAAAAGGGATTCAACCGAAAGATATCGTTGTCACTTACAATTTCAATACCAGTGAATCCAGGAAAATGCTGGCTGAAACAATCCAATACATGTGGCAAAATACATTGGGCATCACCGTAAACTTAAAGAATAGTGAGTGGGCTGTCTATAAGGTTGAACGGCAACAGGGTTTGGATAATGTTTATCGCAGCACCTGGGTTCAAGATTATATGGATGCCAACAATTTCACCGCCGATGTCTTTTTATGCGGTACGGCTTATCAGGCTGTAACAGATTGGCCGTCAAAAGATTGTACGGATAAATCCAATCCGGCTTATATCGAGTATGAAGAAGTTGTGAAGAAAGCCGGAAAAGAGACCGATCCGAAAGCCCGCGCTGCTTTATACGCCCGTTCCGATGAAATTATTATCGAAGAAGAGGCGATTATTAACCCGATTTACTGGTATAGCAGTTTGGTTCTGCGCAAACCGAATATCATCGCTCCCGAAACGTTAACCGGTTATGCACATTGGGAAAAGTGGGAAATCAAGTAATTAGAGTTTTTCTTGCTCATAAAACAGAAGGCTCCGATTTATTTTCGGAGCTTTCTTTTTATTGAATGATCGCTTGAACCGTCACTTCTTTTTTCCCTTTCACTACGGAAGAAAGAATAACAGTCCCTTCGATATCCTGTCCGTCAATATTCAATTGACAATGATTCCCTTTTCCCTTCCGTTTCACGGATATATCATATCGGACACCGCGAAAATCTCGAACAACTTGAAAGCCTTCCCAATCTTTTGGGATAATCGGTTCCACTCGTAATCCGGTCAATTCGGGTCGAATTCCCAAGATATATTGGGTGATCGCCACATAATTCCAAGCCGCGGTGCCGGTCAGCCAGGAATTCTTCGCTTCGCCGGGAGTGGGTGATTCGGGTCCGGCAATCGTCTGGGCATAGACATAAGGTTCACAGCGATGAATTTCACTGATCTCCTCACGAAAAGAAGGGCAAATTTTCAAATAATAGTCAAGAGCCCGATCCCCATTCCCCAGTTTCGTTTCGGCAATCATTATCCATGGATTTGTGTGACAAAAAACGGATCCGTTCTCTTTGTATCCGGGAGGATATGATGATATTTCTCCCAGATTGATATAGTAATGAGTATAAGCCGGCCATAATAATGCAATTCCGTCTTTCCCGGATAGATATGTATTCAAAGAATCCAAAGCTTGCGCGGCATGACCATTATCGAGACCGATGCCTGCCATAGTGCAGATCCCTTGGGGTTCGATAAAGATTTTTCCTTCGGTACAACGATGAGAGCCGACTGCAGCGCCTTGATCGTCATACGCCCGTAAAAACCACCGACCATCCCATCCCGCCGTATCCGCAACTTTTTTCATCTCATTCGCATAACTACGAATCCGAGATGATTTTTCTGTTTGTTGTAATATATCCAAAATATCCGCATAAGCATTGGCAGCCAAAACAAATAAACCGGCAATAAATACCGATTCGGCATTTTTACCTTCCCGATTGGTGGTGGTCTGAAAAGATTGCCCGGGCGAATCTGAAAAGCAATTCAGATTCAAACAGTCATTCCAATCCGCTCTGCCAATAAGAGGGAGTCCGTGGGGACCTATCCGTTCTATCGTATAAGAAATGCAGCGGTCTAAATGCTCCGACAGAGGTTGTTCCGATCCGGCTCGGTTCTCAAACGGTATGGATTCTTCCAATATAGAATAATCACCGGTTTCGCGCAAGTATGCGGATGTACTCAATACCAACCATAATGGATCGTCATTAAAGCCTGATCCGATATCATTATTTCCTCGCTTGGTAAGCGGTTGATATTGATGATATGCCCCTCCGTTTTCCATTTGCGTCGCGGCAAGATCAAGTATCCGTTGCCGAGCGCGGTCAGGATCCATATGCATAAATCCCAATAGATCTTGATTTGAATCACGAAAACCCATTCCCCGCCCGATCCCGCTTTCAAAATAGGATGCCGAGCGAGACAGGTTGAATGTGATCATACACTGATATGCATTCCAGGTATTTATCATACGATCTACATGGTTCACCGGTGTCCGGACAGAAAACTTTTGCAGAATACCTTTCCAATAGGATTTAAGGTCCGAAAATGCCCGATCAACCCGCTCCGGATGTTCCCATTCACGAATAATGGGATAAACGGTTTTTTTATTGAGCGTATTCGATTCGGGAGGATCAAATTTTTGACCTCGGGGATTTTCATGATATCCCAGCAAAAAAATGATCCGGCGGCTTTCACCGGTGCTGAGATGGAATTGTACTTGGTGAGAGCCGATCGGCTGCCAGGACGTCGCAATCGAGTTGAAAGAAACTCCCTGTTCAACCGCTTGAGGTTGATCGAAGCCACGATAGCGTCCGAGAAACGCTTCTCGTTGCGTGTCAAAACCTGCTATCGGATCCGAACAGTGGAAAAATGCAAAATGATTTCGCCGTTCTCGATATTCGGTTTTATGGAAAATCGTACTCCCCTCAACTTCAACTTCCGCGATATTGTAATTACGCTGGAAATTGGTTGCATCATCTTGTGCATCCCATAAGCAGAATTCTATAAATGAAAATAAAGATAAATTCGCTTCTTCTTTTCGCCGATTTGTGATCGTAATGTCCCAGATTTCGAGATTTTCACCGATCGGAATAAAATAGCACCCCGAAAAGCCAATTCCGTTTTTCTCTGAAGCAATAACGGTATAACCCAATCCGTGCCGGCAGCTGTAGTGATCCAAAGTTGATCGAACCGGTTGCCAAGTCGGCGACCAATAGTCGCCTGTTTGTCGATCCCGCAGATAAAGATATCTTCCTCCGCTATCCGCAGGAACATTATTATAGCGGTAACGGGTCAGTCGACGTAAACGTGCATCTCGATAAAAACAGTATCCACCGGCCGTATTTGAAATCAATCCAAAAAAATCTTCTGTCCCCAAATAATTAATCCAAGGCAGCGGTGTATCCGGTTGCGTAATACAATATTCAAGCTTCTCGTCGTCGAAAGTCCCGTAACGCATCTTTACCTCCGTTTATAAAGTGATTCTCTTATTTTTATCGATCAATGATCAACGAATACAGTTTAAAAAGATCTGACTATTGATCTTTTTTTCCGCAAAATAGGTCAGATAATTGGTCAGGATGATTTCCGATTCTTGCCTTAGATCAGCAGGCCAGCCGGCTGCCGCAGCTTGAGAAAAGTTGTGTGTTTGATAATAGCGAAAATATTTCAACGAGCGAGACGAAATGGAAACGATGCCGGATTCTTTCATACCGCATTTCGGACAAACCACTCCGCCCAAAATGTTTGAAAAAAATTGTTGCTCTTCGATAATTTCGTTACCGCACCGGACACAGGAATGAAGTTGCGGTCGAAAGCCGGCCAAATCAAGCAGTCTGAAGTCGAAATATCGCAGCACCGGAAAATGATCGGTTATTCTTGAAAGACGGCGCATGGTTTCCACAGCCAGTTTATAAAGCTCAAAATTCGAATATTCCTCCGTAGCAAAGCGATCCGTCAATTCCGAGACATAAGCCGCATGGCAAGTCGATTCCAAATTATCGGTCAAGCCGGGGAAACTCTCTATGGTAGAAACTTGGCTGATAATCCAAGATGATCCTTTCCCTTGGACCAGCTGGGCTGAAATTATAGTAAACGGCTCTAAATGACCGGCTTTTCGGGAATTCATCTTTCGCACTCCTTTTGCCAAGGCCGAAATTTTTCCTCGATCGGGTGTCAATAATTTTACATATCGATCCGCTTCACCAAAGTCATTATGGCTGAGAACCAAAGCCTGAACTCGAACAGATCTTTCCATAACGTGCTATTTTCTGAGTGATTTCGGAGTGAAAGCTTCCGGTAAAAGTTCATCCACAGTGGCCTGTAAAATGATCTTTCCGCTTTTATCCACCATCACAACGTTCATATCCAACGCAAATTCCGCCATTACCTGCCGACAGGCACCGCAAGGAGATCCGCCATTCTCGGTCGCTACCACGATCGTTTCAAAATCCGAATCGCCCTCAGTAATCGCATGGAAGATGGCGTTTCGTTCCGCGCAAATAGTGAGAGGATATGAAGAGTTTTCCACATTCACACCGGTGTAGATTTTACCGCTGCCTGTTCGCAGTGCAGCGCCCACCGCGTATTTCGAATAGGGCGCATAAGCTTTACCGCGGACTGCCAATGCGATATCAATCAATTCCCGAAGATCATTTTCACTCTTCATCCTGTTCACCTTCCTTGTTCGGCGAATCTTCTTCCAATTTTTTTACATGGACACGCCTGATTCTGTTTCCGGATAACTCTTCAATGCGGAATATCCAACCTTCCACTTCGATTTCCTCATCACCGACCGGTACTTTACCGATCTGGGAGTAAAGGAAGCCGGCAAGTGTATCCGCGGATTCTCGCGTAATATGGGTCCCGAGAATTTCATTCACATCTTCCAAGTCGATTCTACCCAAAAGAGAATATTCGTTTTCACTGATTTCATTGATCAGCTTTTCTTCGCTGTCATCATATTCGTCACGAATTTCTCCGACAATTTCTTCTACAATGTCTTCCATAGATACGATCCCGGCAGTTCCTCCGTATTCGTCGACAACAATCACCATGTGAATTCCGGAAGTTTGCATTTCACTCAATAAGTCACCTGCCTTTTTGGATTCGGGCACAAATAAAGCAGGCCTCAGATAGTCCCGCAGCGCGCGGTTTTCCGGATTTTCCGTATAGATTTTTAATAGATCTTTTGCATAAAGAACACCGATAATATTATCGATATCATCCTCATAAACCGGCAAACGAGAATGTCCGGAAGCCAATACAATGGATGTCGCTTCTTCAAGACTGGTTTCGACATCTACTGCGGTCATATCAATACGAGGAATCATTATCTCTCGAATCAGAGTATCGCTGAAATGAAGAATAGAACGGACCATTTTTCGTTCATCTTCTTTCAAAGCGGCATTATCCGGAGCATTATTTACCCATTCTCTTAAATGGGCTTCCACTTCATTGAAAGTATAATCGTTGCGTATATTATCGGGCTTAAAAGACTCATAAACCGAATAAAGCGGTTTAAAGAAAAAAACTGTCAGACGGGCAATACCATGGAAGTACTTTATCCATGAATCGGCATTCCGTGCGGCAATACCGCTGATCAATGCTTCCAAGAAATACAATACAAGCGGAATCAGAATGATACTCAATAATAAGAGCCATTGACTTCGATAGAGGCAGAAGCTGTCGTTAATCAGAATAAACGCAAAAATGGATACGATGACCGCATTTATTTTTGCAGCCAACCAGATAACATTCACTTGCTCGGGAGATAAAGCGGAAGCATTTTCCGTATCCTTCTCTTTTTCATTTTCTTCTGAAAAAATGTCGGGGCGCCTATTAAATCTGAATACGGAATAAATAACTGTAAACAAAAAATACAGAAATAAAAAAACAATTAAGAATATCAGATAATGGGTATTGAATTCGTATGGAGTACAACTTCCAGGTTCCATTAATTTTTACCGGTTTACGCCGATACATCAACCTTTCTACTATCGCTACACAAAATCATGTGCGATATAAAAATTATAACTGATTGAATTACATCATTAATGATAATGTTATTAGAAATTTGGCAATCAAGTTTTCCGCGTATAATTTGTAAATTGCTCGAAAAAGCTTTTTGCAAGTGGGAAAAGGAGAGAAATTGAATGAATAAAAGTGCTCCGATCGGAATTTTTGATTCAGGGGTCGGCGGATTGACCGTCATGCGAAAACTGATTCAAGGGATGCCGGAGGAAAATATCATTTATTTTGGGGACACCGCTCGGGTTCCATACGGGAACAAATCCAAAGAGACTATTATTCATTACACTCGACAGATCGTCCGATTTCTGGAAAGTCAAAACGTAAAGGCAATCGTTATCGCCTGCAACACAGCAAGCGCTTATGCATTAGATGATATTCGGAAGGAAACCGAAATACCGATCATCGGTGTCATCGAACCGGGTGCTTATGCAGCGGCAGCGGCAACCCGAAATGGGAAAATCGGTATTATCGGTACCTATGCAACGATACATTCCGGTGCATACGAATCCTTTTTAAGCCAGATTAATCCGGATTTCGAAATTTATAAACAAGCTTGTCCTTTATTTGTCCCATTCGTTGAAGAAGGGCTTTTTGAGGATGATCTTACCGATCAGATTATTGCCCGTTACCTAACGGAAATTAAGAGAGAAAATATCGATACCCTACTGTTAGGATGTACGCATTATCCGTTAATTAAGACAGCCATTGAGAGATTTATGGGAGAGAATGTAATTTGTGTAGATCCCGGTTTGAACACCGCCGAAATGCTTCGGCAGATTCTTACGAAAAATAACCTTCTAAATACTTCTTTCTCTCAAGAAAAAGCAAATTATTTGTTTTATGTAAGCGATCCGGCTGCAAGAATGACTGAATTTGCCAATCAAATCATGCCTTTTTCTATCGGAAAGATACAAAAGATTAATATCGAAGAATATTAGTCTGATTCTCAAGTCTTCAACGGGAACTTTGCTTATCAATCTTATCGAATATTCTTCAGAAAAAGTCTTTTTATTCTGGTATTTTCTATTATTCTTTAACTTGCCGCATTAAATTCCATTTCCCTGTTCATTCAAGTACGTTCCGAGTATAATTTTCCAGGTTTTATCGGATCGATCATTTCATATCATAAATATAGATAGATCAAAAATAGAATCATGCTTCTAAAATCAAATGATCTCGTAAC
>JALHEL010000280.1 GCA_022837205.1 Leptolinea sp. | reverse complement strand
CTTCCAATTCGCGCAGGGCCGCTTCCTCGATACTTTCTCCGGCTTCGGCAAATCCCGTCGGCAGGCACCACAATCCTTTTGACGGGCGCTTGCCTCTTTTAACCAGAAGAATCTGACGGGAATCTTCCAGAATTGAGGAAACAACCGGCAGCGGATTTTCATAAAAATAAGAATTACAAACGGGACAGAAATCGCGCCGGACGTTATCTTCATATTTTTTGACGGTTTTGCCGCCGCAATAAAGGCAATGCTTGCGCTGTTTTTTCATGGGGAGTCCTTGCCGGTTGAAGGTTGCGAACAGATGAAAATTCTGTCGTCTTTGCACATGCTGACCATTTGATTCTTCGATAGTGTTTCCTGCAATTCCTTGAAGAGCTGACGGATGATCGTTTGATTGTTGGCGTCCTGCTCCGAGAGGAAAAAAGATTTCTTGAATTGAAAATAGTCCATGAAATATCTGATTTCCTGAGACTGAAATACCAGCGTATTTTTAAAGTCGATGGCCTCTATCGTCTTGAAGAAAGGCTGAAGCAAGGACTCGCCGTTTTCAGCCGAAAACTGATCGAAAATAATTTCTATCGGCAGAGACCGGTTGGTTCCGGAAGCATGATGTCGCCCGAGAATTCTTTTGACGATGTCAACGATTTCCCGCATGTCGTTGCTGGAATGCGTAATCGTAATAAAAAAACCGCTTGGTTTCATGATTCGGGCAATTTCCGGAATGATCTCAGGAAAAAAGTATAAAGCGTAACTGCAGATCACCAGATCAAAGAATCCGGATGGGATTTTTTTTATTTTTTCGATTCCGGAAGATAGAAAGGTTCCTTCGTAACCGGCCCGTCGGCAGGCATCGAGAAAAAAAGGCTTGTATTCGGAGATGATATCAACGCCTGTAATGGTTGCGCCGTCATGCAGTTTGTTTCTCAGCGCCTCGGTAAAAGCACCGAACGCGCAGCCCAGTTCCAAAACACTCCTGCATCGGGACAGGTTGACCCCGTTCAGGGCTGCTTTTCGGATATCTTCTTTGTTGGTGGAAAAACGGCGGATAAGCTGGGCAATGCTCAGGTGTTTCTGAACGTTGCGAAACACCTTGCGAATCTTTTTTTTATCAAGAATATCCGACATTTGGATTCCTGAATGAAAAAGCTGTCTGAATATTATTTTTCAGCGTCCATGATTTTACCGACTCTCCGGCAGTGCCTTTCCCCGGCAAATTCGGTTTCCATGAATTTTTCAATCATTTTCGTGACGGGCACATTATATTTTACCCGGCCGCCGAAAGCGATAAAGTTGGCGTCGTTATGGGCTTTGGCCATTTCTGCGGTAAAGAGGTCGTGAATCAGAGCGCAACGGATTCCTTTGATTTTATTCGCGGTCATGGATACGCCGATTCCCGTCCCGCACAAAAGAATGCCGAAATCATATCCGCCTCGTTTGAATTCCGTACAGGTCAGCACGGCGATATCGGGATAATCGACCGGATCATCGCTGTCGACTCCGAGATCCTTCAACTCGCACTGTTTTGTTTTCAAAAAAGCGATGATTTCGGATTTTAAAGCTACGGCGCCGTGATCGGAAGCGATAACAATTTTTTTCATGAGCGGTTCCTTGTCAGTAACGTTTTAGAGAGGTTTCTGTTCCTATTTTTATGATATTCAGAAATAAGTCAATAAAAAATCTTTGCTTCAGAAAGATAATTAAGTTAAAAAGTCATATGCGGGCATTATTAATGAAATATCTGGATTATCTGTTCATAGAACGCGGAATGGCTCAGAACACGCTGGAATCCTACAGCCGGGATCTGCACCGGTATCTGGCCTTTGTGCAGACCAACCGGAAAATAAGCGATATAGACAACGTAACGCCGGAAATCGTCGTGGATTATCTGACAAAGCTTAGAGAAGAAGGTTTGGCGGCGAATTCCATGAACAGAGCGCTGGCCGCTTTGAGGGGATTTTACAAATATCTACTGAGGGAGAAGGTTATTGCCCAAAATCCGCTGGCCCATATCGAGCTGGCGAAAGTCTGGATGAAGCTTCCGGAAACGATCAGCAAGGAAGAAATGAAAACCATTCTGGCTCAGTCCGGAAACCGGAATAATGCTGCCATTCGCAATACCGCCATGCTGGAACTTTTATACGCGACGGGCATCCGTGTGTCGGAACTCATTAATTTGACGATGAACAGCATCAACTGGCAGGTGGGATTTCTGATTGTCATGGGGAAAGGCAGTAAAGAAAGAATTGTCCCGATCGGCAGAATAGCTTATGATTGTGTCAGGCGTTATGTGGATGAAATCCGGCCGAAATTCATGCAGAAAAAAAGCACGGATGTTCTGTTTTTGAGCCGGTTCGGAAAAAAATTCACCAGGCAGGGGTTTTGGAAGATCGTGGTTGCCTGTGCGCGTCAGGCGGGATTGCAGAAGAAGGTTTATCCGCATACATTCCGGCATTCCTTTGCGTCGCATCTTCTGGAAGGCGGCGCCGATTTGCGTACCGTGCAGGTTATGCTGGGACATTCGGATATCGCAACCACGCAAATCTATACCCACATTACGAGGGAACGATTGAAGGAAGTTCACCGCAAATTTCATCCGCGGGCTTGAAGAACAACAGGAACGCCGTTATCAAAAGCATCGTCATGCAGAAACGAGAAATGCGATGATCCATCAGGACAGACAGGATAGAAGACCAAAATTAAATGGAAGGTTGCCGGTAAAAACGCTATCCATTGCAGCCGCCGTTGTTGTTTGTATCGCCGTTGTGGCGCTTCTTTTTTATCAGGGATTTTTTTTGTCGCTGGCTTTTCAGATGTCCAGGATCAAAAATACCTTTTCGTATTATGTTCTGAAGGAGAAGCCGCAATTCTATTATTTGGACGTGGAAAAAAACGGTCAGGACATGCGCATATACCGGAATGACGTGCTGGAAATTACATACCGCGATGAGTTTGTCGTCAAAGCGGTGGCCAGTGATGATTTATCCGGCAAG
>JALHEL010000279.1 GCA_022837205.1 Leptolinea sp. | reverse complement strand
TGAATATGCTTTATTTTATTTTCCGTTTGTCGTTATATTGATATTCATTGTTTATAATAATCGTCCGAAACGGGACTTATATCTGTTTTCGATTCTTTCGTTGGTATTTCTTTTGGGAAACTTGGGTTGGCTTTATGCTTTATCCAGACGTTATTACAACTTAGACTTGATACCGCAATCTTGGGAAGGATTAATCGAAGACTACCATCTGACGATTCAAACAGGTGCGTTCGGTTGGTTGGGGGTACCTTTGAAGGAAGGCTTGCAGCCTGTCTTTGACAAATTGAGTTATCCGCAAACCTTTTTCTCTTACCTTGCCGGAATGGCTCTTTCTGCGATCCCGATGGTATTATTGAATGCTCGCTATCACATCCTGAATAAGGTATCGGAATTTTTGGAAGACCGTAAGGGGTTACTCATTTTCTCCGTGATTCTGCTGCTTTCCACCATGACGATTTTTATATTTAGTTCCGATTGGGGGCGATTGGCTTATTTGTACGGTTTTAATATCTATCTGAGTCTCGTTGTGCTCAAAGAGCACTTTTCTTGTGAAGATTCGGTTGCGGGAAGCACCGTTTTATCCGGCTATCAAACCGTTCAATGGATCGCTTTCTTTATTTTGTTTACGGGAACATGGTTCCTGAAAATGTATGTCGACGGTGGAAATATTGCCTTACAGCAAGGTTTGATTTTTAAAATTCTCGATTGGATTTCGATATAACCTCTCATTTTTATTGTTTTCCGTGATTCATGATAAAATAAAAACCGTTCAATTGCCCCCATCGTCTAGCGGCCCAGGACGTGGCCCTCTCAAGGCCAAAACGAGGATTCGAATTTCTCTGGGGGCACTTATTCTTTAATGATCCGATACTTTTCAAATAAAAGCGGTAAATTTGAAAGACATTTTTGTCTTAAAACGATGAAATTATGTCGGTATAAGACCTTTATCGCCCCATAATAAACAGTCGGAAAAATTTTAACCTTAAAGTTTTCAGCTGCTCCCTTGTTTGAATGCATATTTCATGCTAAAATTACCTACACTATATAAAGGGATTTCGGATAGATAAAATACCATATATAGTGATTTATTAAGCGATTAACAATCGTCAAAAATATTCTAAGGTTATTTTTATTTCGGAAAGCAGGTATTCTTACAATAAAAATAACCCTCTTTTTTTTGTTTTATTCGGAGAATTGAATTATCTGACCTATGAATTGCCCTTTTTGCGGAGAACCCAAAACCAGAGTAATCGATACCGATAAAGATGAAGGAAATACGGTTCATCGCCGGCGTCAATGTCCGGCATGCGGAAAGCGTTTCAATACTTATGAACGACCGCTGCTTGGGATACCGATGGTTGTAAAAGCGGACAATTCCAGGCAGGAATTCAGCCGGGAAAAACTGCTGCGCGGGATTCGGATTGCCTGTGCAAAGCGGCCGGTTCCGGCAGAAAAAATTGAGCAGTTAGTCGATGATATTGAAAGGGAATTGCAAATGGAAGGACAAAGGGAAATATCTTCCCGGGTAATCGGTGACAAGGTGATTGCCGGTTTAAAATCACTTGATCAGATTGCTTATGTCCGCTATGCGATTGTTTATTTGCAATTGGATGATCTATTATCCCTTCGAAAAGAAATTGACCGTCTGCTTTCAGAAAGTTGACAGGAGAGAATTGAATGGAACACGCAAAAGAAAAAGATCATCAACCTGATAAAATTTACACACCCCCGATGCCGGAAGGATTACCTTCCATATCTCTGACGGAAAATTCCATCCAAGTGTTAACCAAGCGTTATGTCCGACGCGGCGAGGACGGGAAACCCATTGAAACTATCGATGAGATGTTTTGGCGGGTAGCTTATCATGTGGCTCTTGCCGAACAGAATTATGGCGGTGATGTGATCGAGACCGCGATTGCTTACTATAAATTGATGGTTAATAAGTTATTTTTTCCCAATTCTCCGACATTTACGGGCGCCGGAACACCTCTCGGACAGCTGGCTGCCTGTTTTGTATTACCGATCAGCGATGATATGGGGAAAAAATCAACGGGTATTTTCCAAACATTGAGGGATGCCGCATTAATTCAACAGACCGGCGGGGGAAACGGTTTTTCTTTTTCCAGATTACGCCCCAAAGGAACGATTGTCCGTTCCTCAGCGGGACAGGCCACCGGACCGGTTGGTTTCTTGCGGGTATATGATCACGCTTTCGGCGAAATAGCCCAAGGCGGATCGCGGCGCGGTGCAAATATGGCGGTTTTGCGAATCGACCATCCGGATATCGAAGATTTTATCTGTTGTAAGACCAATGAAAATTCGATTACCAATTTTAATATTTCCGTCGGAATAACTGATGATTTTATGAAAGCGGTCGAAGAGGATGCCTCTTGGGATCTGATTTATCCCGATTTAACTTCTCCTCTGACCAAGGAGTTCGATGGAGATGTGCAGGATGCCAAAGATCAGGGTTTGCCGATTAAGGTGTATAAGACGGTGCGAGCGCGGGATTTATTCGATTTGATTGTGAATCAAGCGCATCATAACGGTGAACCGGGGGTATTGTTTATAGATCAGGCGAATCGATTTAATCCGGTTCCCAACCTTTATCGATTGGAATCCACGAATCCATGCGGAGAGCAATGGTTGGGTCCTTATGAAAATTGTTGTCTGGGCTCGATTAATCTGGCACAACATGTTTTGGAAGACGGTAGTGTGGATTGGGAAAAATTAGAGCAAAGCACTGTTCTTGCCACCCGATTCTTGGATGATGTGATTGACGTAAACGCATATGTTCCGGCCGTGCCCCAATTAAAAGAAGCGGCATTGAGGGCGCGACGGATCGGCCTTGGGATCATGGGTTTGGCGGATTTAATGTTCAACGGCGGTATACGATACGGCTCGGAAGAAGGACAGGAATTCGCTTCCCAGGTGATGGAATTTATCCGTTATCATTCGATGAAGGAAAGCATTCGATTAGCGGAAGAACGCGGTGC
>JALHEL010000278.1 GCA_022837205.1 Leptolinea sp. | reverse complement strand
TGATGGCGGTGTAATCGATCCGGCAAAAGTGACCCGCGGGGCACTTGAAAACGCAGCCTCTATCGCCGCGATGATCCTGACGACCGAAGCGTTGATTACAGACATTCCGGAACCGGAAAAACCGGCTCCCGCTCCGGCTCCCGAATACTAAACCGAGACTTTAATAAATAATCAAAAAAGATGGATGCCTCAAAGGTATCCATCTTTTTTTGATCTCCGAGAAAATCGTCTTTTTTAAAAATTTGCGGGTATCATTAAACGCTGAACGATAAAAATTCAATAACTCTCAAGGAGCTTAACGCATGAGTGATCAGTGCAGCCACAATTGCAGCAGTTGCGAAGAGACCTGCGACAGCAGGCAAAAGAAACCGGCCGATTTGCACGAAAAACCGCACGCCATGAGTCGTATCGACCATGTGATTGGCATTATGAGCGGAAAAGGCGGAGTGGGTAAATCCCTGGTGACATCCTTGCTGGCGGTGAAAATGCAAAAACTCGGTTATCATACCGCTATTTTGGATGCCGACATCACCGGTCCCTCCATTCCCAAAATATTCGGAATTCAAAGCCGAGCGACCGGAAACGACTTTGGAATTTTGCCGGTACGAACAAAAAGCGGAATCGATATTATGTCGATCAATCTGATTTTGAATGACAGCACCGATCCGGTTTTATGGCGGGGGCCGATCATCGCCGGAACCGTAAAACAGTTTTGGACCGATGTAATTTGGGAAAATGTCGATTATATGTTCATCGATATGCCGCCGGGCACCGGTGATGTGGCATTAACGGTTTTCCAATCCGTCAAGATGGATGGAATTATCATCGTCACTTCTCCTCAGGATCTCGTTTCGATGGTGGTTTCCAAGGCAATTAAAATGGCAGAGATGATGAATATCCCCATTCTGGGATTGATCGAAAATTTATCCTATTTTAAATGTCCGGACAACGGTAAAGAATATAAGATCTTCGGAGACAGTCATATCGAACAAATTGCGGAAAATTACGGCATCGATATTTTGGCGAAAGTGCCGGTCGATCCGGCGATATCCGAAGCTTGCGATCGAGGGGCAATCGAAACGCTCGAGGAAGATTGGTTGGAACCGGCTGTCCAAAGAATATCGGAACAAGAAAAGGTTAAAGGAAACGGTCGCCCTTAGATCCGACCCCCGGCAATATCAAAATACAGATACCTCTCCGGTTCCGCCGGTATTTGTCATACGACGCGAACAAATAAGTCTCGTGCAAGAATAAAACCATTAGCGCTTGTTCTTTTCTTTTTTTGTCGATGCTGATCCGGCATTTTTCTGATCTGTATGAATAGAACCGATTCCATTCGGTATCTTGATATGCTTATTCCGAAATATCGGATAGGCTCATCCGGAGCTTTAAATTCGGTCGAACAGGTTTTTCAACCCGTTCGATCGATTCGCTTCATGCGTGATAAAATTCGAAAAGTCGGAATTCCGAACGAACCAATTTCGTTTTGTGGGAGGAAAAGATGAAAGTTGCCGTGCTCGCGGGGGGAAATTCACCGGAAAGGGATGTTTCTTATTCATCCGGTTGCATGATCAGCAATGCGCTGGCTGAAAAGGGGCATGAAGTCGCTTTGATTGACGTGTATCTCGGGATTGGTACACCTCCCCAAGGGCTGCAATCTCTTTTTAAAAAATACCCGAATTACCAAAAACAATCATACAAAATTCCGACGACACCTCCGGATCTTGAAAAACTCGCCGCTCAGCGAGTTTCCGATACAGGCATGTTTTTCGGTGAAAATATATTGGAGCTCTGCCGTTTGGCAGACGTTGTTTTTTTGGCTCTTCACGGTTCGGCCGGTGAAAACGGGCAACTGCAGGCAACGTTCGATCTTCTGAACATCCACTATACCGGTACGGGTTTTGCGGGCTGTGTCCTTGCCATGGATAAACATTTGGCGAAGGAAGTAATGGTGGCTAACGACCTTCCCACCGCTCCCTGGGTTTATCTGGATCGATATGATCAACTGAATTGGGATCAAATCGATTCTCTGGGATATCCCTGCGTGATAAAACCTCCCCGCGGCGGTTCGTCGATCGGAGTGAGCATTCCGCAAAACAAAGAGGAATTTTTACGCGGAATTCAAGCTGCCATCGCCTCCGCCGAGGACCGTCAACCGGATTTACTTGTGGAAAAGTACTTAGCCGGGCGGGAGTTTTGTATCGGAATTCTCGAGGGCATTTCCCTACCGGCAATCGAAATCATCCCAAACGAAGGTTGGTTTGATTATGAAAAAAAGTATCAATCCGGATTAACGCGGGAAGTCTGTCCGGCGGAAATTCCGGAAGAGTTATCGATCCGTTTACAGGATACGGCATTGAAAATTCACCGGGCATTGAAGCTCGGTTATTATTCCCGGATCGATTTTAAAGTGGACGGAGACGGAAATATCTATTGTTTGGAAGCAAATACATTGCCGGGAATGACACCGACCAGCCTGTTTCCACAGGAAGCCGCGGCAGTCGGTATCGGTTATGCGGACTTGTGCGATAAAATTGTAAGAAATACAGAGCGCAAGGAAGAATAGAGGAGAAAGAATGATCGATTTCGATAACAGACCTTGGGGTCGTTGGGAAGAATATATTTTCGAACCGAATTATCGGGTGAAAAGGATTATCGTCTTCCCCGGGAAACGGTTATCTTTGCAACTTCATCATCTGAGGAGTGAAATATGGGTCATCGTTCAGGGTTCCGGAAAAATGACCTTGGGAGATAAAATATTCCCGATTCACGAGGGAGATATCGTCCAAATCCCAAAAGGGCAGGCACATCGGGTTGAAAACGACTCGGATCAACCTTTAGTTTTGATCGAAACGCAATTAGGGATCTGTCCGGAGGATGATATTGTCCGGCTCGAGGATGACTTCGGACGGGTTTAGCTCTTCAACTATATCTGCCTTTTCTCGGCAGACTGATCGTTCTTTGATGGACATCATATAAAAACAGGAGAAAACTTTTCG
>JALHEL010000277.1 GCA_022837205.1 Leptolinea sp. | reverse complement strand
CTTTCGGTTCCTCAGGGAATTATCGGTTTAATGACCCGTTTCGGTATGGAAGTCGTTCTGGCTCATCCGCAGGGTTATGAAGTGATGCCCGAAGTGGAAAAGGTCGCGAAGAAAAATGCCAAAGCGAGCGGGGGCAGCTTTAAAGTGACCAACTCGATGGCGGAAGCTTTCGAAAATGCGGATATCGTCTATCCGAAGAGCTGGGCACCTTTCAATGCGATGGAAAAACGCACCGAGCTGTACGGGCAAGGTGATTTTGACGGAATCAAAGCACTGGAAAAAGAACTGTTGGCACAAAATGCCGAGCATAAGGATTGGGAATGCACGGAAAGTCTGATGAAGACTACCGCCAACGGAAATGCCTTATATATGCACTGTCTGCCGGCTGATATTTCCGGGGTGAGCTGCAAGGAAGGTGAAGTGGAAAGTTCGGTGTTTGATCGTTATCGGACACCTCTTTATAAAGAAGCCAGTTACAAGCCCTATATCATCGCTGCCATGATTGTCTTAAGCAAAGCGAAAGATCCGGTAGCGTGGTTTGAAAAACTGACGGACAAGACTCCCAAGCGGTTTCTTGCTTGAAGCCGATCCAAGGATATGAAAAAGCCATCGATGCGTCGATGGCTTTTTTCTTGAATTTCTCGGAATATCTTACACTCTTGTCAGATACTCACCGGTGCTGGTGTTCACGCGGATCGTATCCCCTTCATTGATAAAATTAGGAACGCTGATTCGCGCACCGGTTTCGACGGTTACCTGTTTACTGACTCCCGTCGCTGTATCCCCGCGAACGGCGACATCCGCCTGAATCACCTTCAGGTCCACGCTCATCGGCAGTTCATAATCGATAATCTCATTTTGGTAGAGGGTCAATTTGACTTCGGTTCCTTCTTTTAAGTAAGGAGCGGCGTCCTTCATAATTTCCGCCCGAACCTCAGGTTGTTCATAAGTCTCGGTGTTCATAAAATGAAAGTAATCGGAATCCGCATAAAGAAATTGAACGGTTTCAAAATCAAGCTGTACATCCTGAACTCGGTTCCCTGAAGTGAATGTCCTCTCATATGTGGCGCCGGTGCGCAGGTTCCGAGCTTTTACTTTAATGCTTGCATTCCCGCGACCCGACTTATTGTGTTCGTAATCCAGAACCTTCAGTAATTCGCCGTCAATTTCAAATGTGACACCTTTTCGTAATTCATTTACATCGATCATAAAAAAATCCTTCTGTATTCAGTCTCTTTTATGCTTGAAAGAACTTTTTCCTTCCGTAGCTTTTAGATTATATCAGTAAATTGGCATAATCGACGATCAGCCGCTTGAAACATGAATGAATGCTGTCCTTGCGGCGAACCGGAATAAAGAACTTTTCGCTTTCGGAGGACAGTTTATTTCCTCCAAAGCACTATATATGATTGGATAACGTGTTTTCTTAGCAAAAGAGCACAAAAATTTTTGCACTCTTTTTTGTGTATCTTATGTGTAACTTAACGGAAGATCTTACTGAACTTCCTTCGCGGAAAATTTTACAATATCAATCTTTGCCAATCCTTCGCCGTAGGTTTGAGCCGAAAAGCCGACCGACCCTTCCTCAAATTGATCATCGGTAATTTTGCCGTTTTTAATCGGGAATTGTTCCTTGTCATTAATATATGCTTTTATTTCGTCTCCTTTACAAAGTAACCCCAATTTGTTTTTCACATTTAAACCCAGTTTAATATCCACCGAAAAAATACGGTCCATTCCCTTATGCAACAATACATATGGATTTTTGTATTGTTCTTTCAGATAGAAATCGTATTTTGATAATTTAAACGATCCGGCTTCCGGTCCTGAGATATTCACGCGTAATTCATACCATCCGTCTTCCGAATATCGACAAATTACGGCATAGGAGGCTACATTGGAAAGAATATTTTCAAAAGTGGCTTCCACCATAACATCGGAAAAATTCACGTTCGGATTGGTAAGTACTACGGAGGTTTGAGTCGACGGAAGCTCCAACGATAATCGTTTCCGATTCAGACTATAGTAATTTCCTTCCGGATTTCCGAAGAGGATTAATTTCTGCCAACCGCGATCCCAAAAATCATCCTGAAATTTCTCCTCAAATACCCCGTCGACAATCAGATCGGAATCTTCGGATTCATCCGTATAAAATGCCGGGCCCATTGAGGACAAGCAGGCAATGATCAGGCAAAGCGATATAAAAAATACGGCTTTACATTTATGAAACATATCCCCTCTTATCTCTAAAACGATTCGATTGACGTTACAAACTTCTGAAGGAAGTTAAATATAAAGGTAAATAATTTATACCATTTTTTCAACAGTTGTCCAGATATTCGGCGGAGCGATTGAAAATGTAGAACAATCAAAGGCACCGAATAGCCGAAAAATCCGCTTGAGTATACGAAGAGGGTTTTCGAGGTTAAAAGCTTACCGATTCGAAGCGGTTAATGTCATGGAAATAATTCCGTAGGGGGGTAAATCCAAATTGACGTGATCCATCGCTTTATATTTCCCCAACGGAATGGAAGCACAATAGACAGTCTCTGGTTTGGAGAAGGTATTCTGAAATGAAAATTTTCCCGAGCGCAGGATTTTTGCTTCCACCGGTCGTAAATCCGCAAAATTCCTGAAACTGACCCGTACATGCGCCCGTTTTCGATGGTGACGGTTAAGAACCAACAGCGTCAGGTTGCTCGCGTCCGCGGAACGGGTCGCAAGAACATCAATATAAGGAATATCTCTTCCTTCGATCAAACCGGGTATACCGGACCAAGAATAGGCCTGCATCGGTTTGTCTCGTATCGTAGCAACTTTTAAGACGATTTCCCGGCTATCCAAATACAACTTCTGCAAATGATATGCGGCGGATCCCCAAATTCGATCTCCCTCAGCCTGTATCAACCCTAAATTTCCGATCAAAGGACCGTTTTCCGCCAGCGAAACAAAATCGGAATTTCGGATAATGCTGTTGAGCTGAGAAGCATGAAAGAAACAATC
>JALHEL010000017.1 GCA_022837205.1 Leptolinea sp. | reverse complement strand
AATTAAACATAACCATATATAGAGAAAAGCCTGTAGCGGCAGAAGCGATCAGCCAGGGAAGATCTTTTATCGAAGGAAATTTTGTCTTTTTGATTATCAACAGAAGAATAATCAAAACGGAGGATATCAGATAACGAAGAAATCCGATCGGCATTGCCGAGAAATGCCGGTGGCATAAGCGGGTTAAGACCGGCGCGACTGCCCAGCATAGGATCGTTATGATGGCATAGAAATGATAACTGTCTGTGATTTTTTTGAAGTTCATCCTATTTCCCAGAGTAGGTATCTAATTAAATGTTTGGATCGGGATCCTGAAAACCTGAATTACGGAAGAATTATGTCGGTTTTGTTTCGGTGTTTTGAGTTAATTTGGCATTTCTTCCGACCCGGTAAGTTTTCGATAAAAAACCGAACTGTTCATATAAAAAGTACAACAAATTATAATGGAAGAATATTACGGAGAAATTAACTTGATTGGATAATCTCTCCTCCCGCAAACTGAAAAAGAACGCAGAAGAATCGAACAGGGTCGCCGGCGAGCCGGTCGGCTTCATTTGACAAAAAGAAAATTTTCAGATAAGGTTTTATCAGTACGGTTTCGTTCTATATTGAAAAGAATTAAAAGGAGAAAAGATGAAAAAAAATATTCTTTATGTTGTTCTGTTTTTGTTGATTTTTGCGGTTTTGCCGGTTAATGCCGCGGGTGATACACTGGTTATTGGTGTAGCCACGGATATGACCGGTATGGATCCTCATCAACAAACGGCTTTCACTTCAATGAAAGTTCTTGAAATGATGTATGGCCAACTGGTTGAAGTAAATGAAAATATGGAAGTTGTGCCGAGTATGGCGGAATCGTGGGAGTGGAGTGAGGACGGGATGCATCTGACGATGCATCTGGTTCCGGAGATGACATTTCATGACGGTTCGCCGGTGACTTCTGCGGATGTGAAATATTCTTTCGAACGCATTCTGAACGAAGAGACCGCTGCCGCAGCCCGTTCAAAATTTACGGCTATTTCTTCCATCGATACTCCGGATGATCTAACGGTTGTTTTTAACTTCGGCGAGAAAAATGTCGCCATTTTAGTGGACATGGCTTCGACCAATGCGGCGATTCTATCGAAGGCTTTTATGGAAAACGGCGGCGATCTGTCAACGACCGAAATGGGATCCGGTCCATATATGATGAAAAAATGGGAACCGGATAATAAAATCGAAATGGTTGCCTATGAAAAATATTTCATGAAAGGGTTGCCGAAGATTAAAAACCTGGAATTCAGAATTATTCCTTCCGAAGATTCGATTCTGGCCGGAATTCGTACAGGTGAGATTGATTTCGCGGTGATTAATGAGCCTGCCACTGCCATGATCGCTTCCAAAGATAAAAATGTTGTCGTGATGGAAGCTCCGGCTCTTTCTTACCATGTATTACAGTTAAATCCGAGCAGAGAAGTTTTCAAGAATGTGAAAGTTCGGCAGGCAATTGCCTGTGCCATTGATCGGCAGGAAGTCTTGGATGTCGCCTCTTTGGGCGAGGGGGAAGTAACTCCGCCCGCCGTACAGCCTTTTTATAAAGCGAATTTGGATGACCTGTTTTGCTATAAAAAAGATTTGGAAAAATCAAAAGCTTTGTTGGCGGAAGCGGGAAACCCCCAAGTTGAATTTACGATTATGGCTGCCGCGGATGAACCGCCGACCGCTGTTGCGGAAGCACAAAATATTCAGGATCAATTGTCCGAAATCGGCATAAAAGTAAATATCGAGGTTCTTGAATTGGGCGTTTATGTGGATCGCTGGTTAGCCGGTGATTTTGATGCCTGCACCGCTTTAAACGGCGGAGGATCCGATCCGAACGGAACATTCTGGCGCTATTGGCATTCGACTGGGAACCTACAAAAAGTTTCGGGTTATAGCAGTCCGGAACTTGATAAACTTTTGGAAGAAGGACGTTCGTACACCGATCCCGAAGTTCGAAAAGGTTATTACCTTGAAGTTCAGAAGAATTTAGCCGAAAATGCCCCTTGGGTTTGGTTGTACGTCGGGTACGAATATCGGGTGATGGTTCCTTCGTTGAAAGGATTTGTCCCCACTCCCAACGGTTCTCTCTGGTCGTTAAGACAGGTATATTTTGAATAATTCCGGTGTTTTTGAACCGGAGCGTTTTCGCACTAAAAATTTATCTTCCGGCTCATTCAGACGAATGAGCCGGAAATAAGGTTTCTTCCGAATAATGGTATGAGAAATTACATTTTTAGAAGATTATTGGAGACGATCCCCACATTATTGGGGATATCTATCGCCATTTTTTTGATCATGCATATGATTCCGGGTGATACGATCAGTGCGCTGATCGGAACACAATACCAACTAACCGAAGCACAGGCTGAATCGCTTCGGGCGTATTACGGATTGGATAAATCATTGCCGGATCAATATATCAGCTGGCTGTTGAATGCGTTGCAAGGTAATTTTGGATTATCGGTTAGAACCGGTCAGCCGGTTATGAAAGAAATTTTAGCCCGATTCCCATTGACTTTCGAGATAACGATGTTGACGATCATTCTGGGGACGATTTTGGGGATTCTTTTTGGGATTATCGCGGCTGTGTATCGGGGTTCCGTGATGGATATGATTGTTCGGATTTTCGGAATGATTGGGTTGGCTACTCCGAGTTTTTGGTTAGGAACGATGATCATTTATTTCCTTTCGGTTCATTTCGGAATTATGCTAAATGCGGGAAATTATGTTCCGTTCAGTCAGGATCCGATACAAAACCTAAAACAGGTGATCTCTCCCGTTATCTGTATGGGATTTTCATTCAGTGCTTCCGTGATGCGGACAACGCGTTCTTCCCTACTGGAAGAAATCAATAAGGAATATGCACTGACTTCCAGAGCGAAGGGAAATATAGAGTTCGTGACCATCTTTAAGCATGCGCTCCGAAATGCGCTTATCCCGGTGATTACCTTAGTCGGCTATCAGATCGGATATCTTTTCGGCGGAGTAGTGATTATCGAACAAGTATTTGCGCTGCCGGGGTTGGGAAGATTTCTGTTGAACGGAATTTCCCAGCGTGATTATGCTCTGGTACAAGGAACGATTCTGTTTATCGCCGCAAATTTTGTTCTGGTGAATCTGATTGCGGACGTCGCCTATGGCTTTGCCGATCCGCGGATAAGGTATGACTGAAAATGAATCGGGAACTTATCTCTGAAGAAGCGAAGTCTCAACAAAGAAAAAGGAATTTTCAATATTCCGCTGTGGGTCGTCTTTTTCGGAATCCAAGCGGAGTTATCGGATTGATCTTAGTGATTATTTTCATTGTGATCGCCGCTTTCTCGGATTATTTGATGCCGTATGACCCGATAAAAAATTATCCGAAAGAGCGGTTACAAGCGCCCTCTTCCGAACACTTGGCCGGTACAGATGAAATGGGCCGAGATTGTATGAGTCGACTGATGAAAGGCGCTACGAATTCTTTATCGATCGCTTTTGTCTCTGTCGCCTTCGCGGGAATTATCGGCACTTTTTTGGGGTCGCTTTGCGGATATTATGGCGGCTGGTTTGACAGCTTAATCATGCGTCTGATGGATTTAATTTTTTCGTTTCCGGCGATGCTGTTGGCGTTAGCCATTTCCGCTGCGTTGGGAGCGGGCTTTTTGAATACCGTGATGGCGATTTCCATTGTCTATCTGCCGATTTTCTCTCGAACCGCGCGCGGTTCGGTTTTGCAGATTCGTGAAATGGAATATATTGAAGCTGCCCGATGTGTCGGTGCAAAAAATATGCGGATTATTTTTCGGCATATTTTACCGAATGCGTTAGCTCCTTTGATTGTTCAGGTCAGCCTGGGATTATCTTGGGCAATCTTAACCGAATCTTCTCTGAGCTATTTGGGATTGGGAACGCAACCCCCCAACCCGTCCTGGGGTTCCATGTTGAGTCAATCAAGAGTTATGATGGAATTGGCTCCATGGTTGATGATCGGTCCCGGTGCGGCTATTATGCTGGCTGTATTGGGGTTTAATTTGCTCGGTGATGCCATTCGTGATCTGACGGATCCGCGCCTGCGTTCAAGGGGGTTATGAAATAAAGATGTCTTCTGTCAGCGTTTCTCGAATTCGAGAGGAAGAAATACCGGCTTGTGCACGAATTATGGCCGAAAATTCGCTTTGGCAACACTATGATGTGACTTATGAAAGTGCCTTGGCAAGATTTCAAAACGGATATGCGGAACAGGCGACGATTTTTATTGCTCATGAAGGCGAAGAAGTATGTGGTTTTTGCTGGGTGGCGGAGAAAGGTGCTTTCAATCGTTCGGCTTATATTATGTTGATTGGGGTTGATCCCCTGAGACAAAGTCGGGGCATAGGCAAAATACTTCTCGAAGAAACAGAAAAATACCTTGCAACAAAGAGTGTCGATGTTTTCTTAACCGTTTCGGATTTTAATAAAGGCGCACAAAAGTTTTATTCAGGCATGGGGTATAAAACGGTGGGAGAAATCCCGGATTATGTCAAGCCCGGAATCACCGAAATAATAATGCGGAAAGTTTTACGATAAATATCAACCTTCTGTGATGGAAGTAAAGGAAAAGAAAATGATTATTCTCGGAATGATGTCCGGAACCTCTGTAGACGGAATCGATGCTGTACTGGTCGATATAGTAGGCGCACCTCCTCGTTTCGAATGGAAAATTATCGGTCATCATCAGATGCCTTTTCCGGAAGCGATCCGCAGGGAAATCTTTGATTGTTTTGATCCGAAAAAAGGGACAGTTGATCGAATCTGCAGCCTAAATTTTAAATTGGGACGTGTTTACGGCGAAGCGGCGTTGGAAACTATCCGGCAATTGGGATATTCACCGGAACAGGTTCGATTCATCGGCTGTCACGGTCAGACGGTATGGCATATACCGGCGAACGAACCGGATGCATCCACTTTGCAGCTGGGTGATCCTTCGGTTATTGCTGAAATTACGGGGTTGCCCGTTGTGAGTCATTTTCGGAATGCCGATATGGCAGCCGGAGGGCACGGTGCCCCGGTGGTATCCTTTATGGATGTGATGCTGTTATCCGATTCGAAAAAAGTGCGGGCGGCTCAGAATATCGGGGGAATCGGGAATGTTACCTTTTTGCCGCCGAAGAATCGAGAATATTCGGATATCGAGCCGATAGCGTTTGATACCGGTCCCGGAAATATGCTCATTGATTGTGCGGTGGAACAGATTACGGGAGGGGAAAAACACTTTGACGAAGACGGCAAAATCGCCGCGTCTGGAAAAGTCAACCGAACATTCCTCGACCAGCTTTTGCAAGATCCTTATTATCGGACAAAACCGCCCAAAACAACCGGCAGAGAATTATTCGGAGTCCAAATGGGCGAACGAATCAATCAAATCAGAAAGGATTTGAATATTTCCGATGCGGATTATGTAGCTACGATCACCGCTCTGACTGCAGAGACTATTGCTCAAGCTTATCGGGATTTTCTGCCGAAAATGCCGGGTGAGGTCATTGTATCCGGCGGAGGAGCAAAAAATCCGACCTTAATGCGGGAACTCGCCGAACGACTGAAGCCTTCGAAGGTGATGCGCATCGAGGAGTTGGGAATTGCTTCGGATGCCAAGGAGGCGACGGCATTCGCGTTAATGGCATACGAAACTTGGCACCGTCGGATCGGAAATATTCCTTCGGCGACGGGTGCAAAACATCCGGTCATTATGGGGAATATCACCTGGGCGCCTCCGAAACGAGAAAATATCTCTGAGAATATCGGTCCTACCGAAGCGCGCAATCCGGCGACAGCGGATATGGATCGGGTGAGTACTCTTGCGTTGGTTCAGGAAATCAATGAGGAAGATCAAAAAGTCGCCGGCGCTGTTGCGGCGGTTTTGCCTCAGATTGCAGCGGCGGTCGATGCTATCGTTTCACGAATGAAACAAGGCGGGAGGATGATTTATATCGGTGCCGGGACCTCCGGTCGGTTGGGGGTACTGGATGCGTCGGAAGTATTACCGACTTTTGGTGTTTCTCCGGATTGGGTGATCGGGAAAATTGCCGGAGGATTGGATGCCTTAACGAAATCGATTGAAAATGCGGAAGATGACCCGGTCTTGGGAGCGTCCGAGATCATTGAATTAAACGTGACAGAAAAAGATTGTGTGATCGGTATCGCGGCAAGTGGAAATACCCCGTATGTGTTAGGTGCATTGGAAGAGGCTCAATCGCGAAAAGCTTTAACGATCGGGGTTGCTTGCAATCCGGACGGGAAGATTATCCGATTTTGTGATATCGCTATTCTCCCGGTGGTCGGGCCGGAAGCCTTGACCGGATCGACCCGTATGAAAGCCGGGACGGCACAGAAAATGGTTCTGAACACACTTTCCACAGCTGTGATGGTACGGTTGGGGAAAACGTACAGCAACCTGATGGTGGATGTGCAGCCGAGCAATCAAAAACTGATTGATCGGCAACGCCGGATTGTAGCCGAAGCTTGCGGAATCGATCCAATCAGGGCCGAAGAACTGCTCTCTCAATGCAATCGTGAAGCAAAAACAGCTATTGTTGTTCAGAAGACAGGAATATCTCCCGAAGAAGCCAGATTGATTTTGTCGCAGAACGATGGTTTTGTGGAAAAATCGATTGAGAGCGTTTTATCGCGAAAAGATCGAAATTCCAAATGAAGTGAATCTTTAGAAAGTTTTCTTTAAAGGTTCTATTCTTCCGGAAATAGGTAGAATGAACCTTTTTTTGAATTGATCATCTTTAAATGATAAAAAGATATTAATATTTCCTTTCCTTCCGTCCGATGCTTTAAAATAAAATTTTAGAAAGGTTTGATTATGAACCAGAATCTGATGATAGGTAGTGTCTTTACAGCCGGGATCTTGTCTTTTTTCAGTCCCTGTATTCTTCCTTTACTGCCTGTTTATTTCGGAATCCTGACAAATACTTCCACTCCCGAAAATTCAATCGAAGCGAAGAAAGATACCGGAAGGAACCTGTTGAAAACCGTTCTGTTTATTTTGGGAATCGGGTTTGTCTTTATTTTACTCGGATTCGGTGCCGGCAGTCTTGCTCCGTTGTTTAGCAATCCCTTATTTCATCGAATCGGCGGATTAATCATAATTTTGTTTGGGCTCAATCAAATGGGTGTGCTTCGCTTGAATTTTATGGAAAAATGGAACGCACCGGGTTATAACTCATCGGGAAAGAACCAATATTTAAGCGCTTTTTTTCTCGGATTAATTGTCAGCTTGGGATGGACTCCTTGTATTGGTCCGATTTTAGCTTCTGTCTTGATTCTGGCTGCGAACAGCGGAACTGCGATTCGAGGAGCTTGGTACATGACTTTCTATACACTCGGAATGGCAATCCCCTTTGTGGTCATCATGCTGTTTGCTGATTTTTTGTTGATACGAATTAAAAAGGGGGGACAATGGTTGCCGGTCGTCCGGAAAATCGGCGGGGCTTTGTTGGTGATCACCGGACTGTTACTGTTTTTTAATCGATTAAACGGTTGATGAAAGGTTGTAAATGAAGAACAAGAAATTTGCATTTCTTTTTTGGATGTTGATCTTGATTTTAATCATTTCGGGTTGTGGTAGTAGTTCAAAATCCGGCGAAAACCCCAATGAAATTGATTTGGTTGACCTGGACGGACAACGGTTTAAATTATCCGAGCAGCTTGGGAAGAAGGTCTATATTAAATTTTGGGCAAGTTGGTGTCCGATATGTTTAGAAGGACTGCCGGAACTAGAAAAACTGGCTTCCGAATCGAATGATTTTGAGGTGGTGACAATTGTGTCACCGGGACTCGGCAAAGAAATGGACACGAATGAATTTCGGGAATGGTTTGCGGGTTTGGAGAATAACCATTTTCGGGTTTTATTGGATGAAGGCGGAAAAATCGCAACGAAATACGGTGTGCACGGCTATCCGACTTCTTTTTTTGTGAGCGCCAACGGGACGATTAAGGTATTCCCGGGTGAAATCAAAAATGAAATGGTGAAAGCTATTTTTAAATCAAATCTCTTGGATGGAGAAAGTGATCCCGTTCAAGAAAATATGCAGAAAGAGCAGGAAGAAATGGAACCCAATTCAGAAAATGATGCCATTCGTGGCTCAGCAAATTCTCAACCTTCCGCCGAAGCGGAAATTTATCTTGCAGGCGGATGTTTTTGGGGAGTGGAAGCTTATTTTGAAAAGATTGACGGTGTTAAAGAAGTGACGGTAGGTTATGCGAACGGGAAAACCGAGAACCCCAGTTATGAGGATTTGGTGTATAACCACTCCGGTCATGCTGAAACGGTGCATGTAATCTACGATCCAAGCCGAGTGACATTGGATCAGTTGCTGCAGTATTACTTCAGAATTATCGATCCCACCAGTATCAACAGACAAGGGAATGATCGCGGAGTGCAATATCGTACCGGCATTTATTATATCGATGAATCCGATAAAGCGGTGATAGAAACTCGGATCGCCATGGAACAGAAAAAATATGATAAAAAGATTCAGGTCGAAGTAACTCCCTTGATTCGTTTTGATTTAGCCGAAGACTATCATCAAGATTATCTGAAAAAGAATCCGAACGGATACTGTCATATTGATCTTTCGCTTGCCGATGAGCCGTTGATTGATGAAACCGCTTATCCGAAGCCATCGGATTCCGCGATTAAAGGGATGCTGACGGAAGAACAATACAATGTCACACAATACAGCGGGACTGAAAAGCCTTTTACCAACGCATATTGGAATACTTTTGATGACGGAATCTATGTGGATATCGTCACCGGAGAACCGCTTTTCTCTTCGCTGGATAAATTTAATTCCGATTGCGGCTGGCCTAGTTTCTCAAAACCTATTTCCAATGAAGTGGTCAACTATCACACCGATACATCCTATGGGATGGTCCGAACCGAAGTCCGCAGCCGCAGCGGCGATTCTCATCTGGGACATGTTTTTGATGACGGACCGGCAGAATCAGGGGGACAGCGATATTGCATCAATAGTGCCGCTGTTCGATTTATTCCGATTTCAAAGATGGAAGCGGAAGGCTACGGATATTTATTGAAATTGTTTGATCCTTCAAAAAAAGTCGATTAATCATACCGAAGAGGAATGAAACAGACAGCTTCATTCCTCTTTTTAGACAATCAATAGGATTCATCGATCCTTTTGAATTCTCAATAAGAATTCAATTTTTGTTCATAAATCATTTTTTGTTGACGAAGATCAAACCGATGATGCAAAAAAGCATGCCGATCAGTTGCCGGGCAGAAATCTCCTCATGATAAAAAAGGGCTCCGATGATCACGAGAGAAATTGCCAAGAGGATATTTGCTACCAAAGAGCCGAGGCTGATGTTCCATCCAGCCCGATAAAGATAAATATATCCGGTTTCCAGGCCAACGATGATGATTCCCAGACAATAACCGGTCCAATTTAATCGGCTGATATTGGAAGAGAGCCCTTTCTCTGTAGCGGTTGCCCAAAACATAAGAAAAGTAAGTATCGCTCCCACAAGATACGTGACGGTCAGAGATAAAAAAGGATTGGCATCCGCCGGAGTGGATTTGGTGGTGATGTTGTAAAAAATGTTTGAGATAACAATCAAAATAATCGGCCAAAAAGTTTCCACGATTTTCCCTTCTCTCAATGATAAAGTGTCAAATCCTGTTTGTTTTCAGATATAAAAAATAATGGCGACAAAATGAGCGGCTGATGCGCCGATAACAAACAAATGCCAGATGAAATGGAACCAACCCTTTTCTTTCTTGGAATAGAAAATCGTTCCGACTGTGTACAGCAAACCACCCAGGAGTATAAAAGCTAAGAACCCCCAAAGCTGTTTACGAATGATCGCAGGCAAAAGCAAGATTGCCGACCATCCCATGACCAGATAAATTGTCAGAGAAGCTTTCGGAAGATTCTTGTTTGAAAGCGATTTGAATAAAATTCCAAAGATAGCCGTCACCCATTGGCAGATTAAAACGACTATACCCAGCCATCCTCCCACAACCGATAGACAGACCGGTGTGAAAGTTCCGGCAATGGCGATATATATCGCACTATGATCCAAAATCCGAAAAACTTGTTTGTGTTTGGAATTAAAATCCATCGCATGGTAAAGGCAGCTGGCAAGAAACATCAAAAGAAGACTGATAATGTAGATACTGTAACCAAATGCAAGCAACTTTCCGCCTTTTTGATAGCCATATATGGCACAGGCAGGGAGCGCGAATAATAGAATCATGGCCGAAACGCCGTGACTGACCGAATTTCCGACCTCTTCGCCGAACGATAATTTAAAAAGGTTCCCAATTTTTACCGGGTAATGGTTCCTTTGAATTGAATTTTCATCGGTAAATGTATGATTGACCATTTTTTCTCCTGATCCTATTGCAAGTAAACGGAAAAGCTCAAAATATCAAGCGAACAGTTTTCCTTATTTGAATGGTGATATTCTTTCTTCCCGGATTTTTTCATCTCTTCATCTCATTCCAATCCATAGCTTTGAAAAAGTGAGATGATCCGAGTGTCGATCATTTTTTGAGACATCAGTTCTTTGAAATGAACCGATTTTATCTTCCCTTCTTCTCGAAGTCCTGCCATTTCTTGCGAAATTTTCTCAAGATCGTTCAATAGATCTTGTTGTAAATTTTCATAAGCAGCCAAACGGTTGATCGGTTCGCCGGTGTATCCGGCGGGAATGCGAACAATCCGATCCTCCGGTATAAAATAGTTGTTTCCGTCCTCAAGCGGTCGGGTATATCTGATCATTTTCGAACTCCTTTCCCGAAGGGCTGCATACGGATTTAATTTTACCCATTAAAAAACGAAATCGATCTTTGGAATGGGAGAAATTGTTGGGGGAGACAACGTTTACGCCAAAAATGATACAATATTCAATAACAATTAAATTCATAGGACCGTCTTGAGGTGAATATGTTTGTTGAGGAACGACAACGGGAGATCCTTGAATTCCTTCATCAAAACGGAAAGGTTTTGGTAAAGGATTTGAGCGAAAGATATCAAGTAACGCCGGATCTCATTCGAAAAGATCTTGCAAAACTTGAGAAAGAAGGCTTACTGAAAAGAACTTACGGAGGAGCAATTCCGTTAATTCAAAATTCGGTTCCCCAACCGGCAGACGATTCCCATGAAAATAATATAGAAGTCAAACAACGCATCGCGGAAAAAGCCGAGACATTGATTCGAAACGGCGATACCGTCTTTTTGGATCTCTCTTCCATCAATGTCGAAATTGCCCGCCAGTTGGTTCGGAAAAACAGAAACGTCACCATTGTGACCAACATGATCAATGTTTTGGAAGAAATACCCGGTGAGAGCCGCGTAAAGTTGATTTTTATCGGCGGAAAAATGAATAAGCTTCGAGAAGGGTTTACCGGTGCGGCGACCATCGAATGGATGTCAAGGTTCCAGTTTGATCTGTCCTTTATCGGTGTTGTGGGAATCGATCTTGTTCGAAACAGCGCTACTACCTATGAAATAGATGACGCATTAACCAAAACCGGTGCGATAAAAATCAGTAACAAAAGTTATATTGTGGCGGAATCGTCCAAATTCAATTCGACGGGAAACTGTCGATCGGCTTCTTTAAATAGTTTTTCCGGGATTATTACGGATGCCGGCCTCGATCCGGAAATCGTCGAAAAATTAACGCAAATTGGTCTGCAAGTTTTGCTGGTCTAATAAACGGCTGTATTTTTCGGAATTATCTTTTGTCAAAGCAGGATGGAATGTATGAAACTTGTTGTTTTAGACGGCTATACCCTGAATCCGGGGGATATCGGTTGGGATAAACTGGAGAAATTCGGTGATTTGACGGTTTATGATCGCACCAATACCGGTGAGGTGTCAGATCGTATTCGGGATGCCGACATTGTTTTTACCAACAAAACCTATGTGTCGCGCGAGTCAATCTATGCCGCTCCGAATTTGAAGTACATCGGCGTTTTGGCGACCGGATATAACAGCGTGGATATTCAGGCCGCTAAAGAACGAAATATTCCTGTGACAAATGTTCCGAGCTACGGCACCGAAGCAGTCGCTCAATTTGCGATCGGTCTTTTATTGGAAGTTTGTCATCAAATCGGTCACCATAACCGGGTTGTTCACGAGGGAAAATGGGAAGCCTGTCCGGACTACTGTTTTTGGGATTACCCCATGATTGAGCTATCGGGAAAGACAATGGGTATTATCGGTCTCGGGCGGATCGGGACCTGCACCGGCAGAATCGCGAAAGCGATGGGAATGAATGTTATTACCAGTACAAAAGAACTCAGTCCGGAAGGGGAGAAAATCGCAAGACAGGTTTCATTGGACGAACTCTTAAAGGATTCGGATGTGATCATGCTCCATTGTCCGCTTACTCCGGAAACAAAAGAAATGATCAACAAAGAGACGATCGGCAAAATGAAAGACGGTGTTATTTTAGTCAATAACAGCCGCGGACAATTAATCGCGGAACAGGATTTGGCGGATGCTTTGAACAGTGGAAAAATTTATTTTGCCGCTGTGGACGTGGTCAGCGAAGAACCGATCAAACATCAGAATCCATTATTGAAAGCGAAGAACTGCATCATCACACCTCATATTTCTTGGACCTCGAAAGAAAGTCGAATGCGTTTAATGAGTATTGCTTCTGAAAATTTGGAACAATTCCTTGCCGGACATCCTATCAATGTGGTGAACGGATAAATTATCCGATTCGGTAAAAAAAAGCGGTCACAGACGAATAAAGCCATGGCCGCTTTTTCTCAAAAACTTTAGGACTATTTAATCGTCTTCTTTATCATAGGGTTCTATTTCCACTTCGGTTTCGTGGCAAACCTGACATGTGGCTTTGGTGATCAAAACATATCCTTCGACATTCGGATCTCCGTCCCCTTGAACTTCGTATGAATACTGCCATTCATGTTCCCCTTTTTTGCATCTTTCCAATCGCTGTTCGAATAAGATCTTTTTTTCTGCGGCTTCTTTTTCTTTTTGTTGTTTTTTTGCAAGTCGTTTTTCCTGCCATTTTCGAATTGGGTTACGCATTTTCTCTGATTTCCTTCCTTCATATTCACTATTCGTTCTGATTTTTTTCAAGATTCACCGATATGTGACCCGAAGAATTGTATGCGGATCGCGGTAGGAATAAGAAATGATCATGTTTGATAATGAACTGTTGCAAATCACATATTTTTCCAGCGATTCATTTGATCCTTTTTTCCCGAAAGTCAATTTTGCTGTTTCGGCAAAAAAGGTCATTCTTATGGATACAGAGATCGCAATATTCGGGATAACTTAAACAGGCATAGATCGTATGATAAGCTGTGGGTTGGGATTGCCAACTGTGATAACCGTCGTTTATTTCGATGAATTTCACATTCTGAAAATCATTTTCGGTAATTTCAAAATTGTTACCGCAACTCCGGCATCGCATCCTCCTTGGAGAAACGAAGTCGTTGCTTAATCCGCAAACAGGGCAAAGCACTTTTCTTTCCATTCCATCCCCATTCTCTAATTTGCTTTTTTAAAAACCGCTGTTATCTCCATTAATACCGGGCCGGATTTAACAGCGTTTTTATCGGTTTTTTTGGATAAAATGTCAACTTTGCCACTGTGCACCAAAAGAAGAACTTCATCCTTCTCGTTGTAAGACGCCATTAACTCAGTTCCGTCCGGAATTGTCTTCATTTTTCCATCGGAATACGACCAGCCGGTATCATCCTTCAGATTGAAATCATTCACAATAAAAGGCAACTCGGAAATCGCATCAATCAGTGCGTCTATATCGACATCTGATTTTAACGACATATCCTTTGAGAGTGTCAAATCGCGCCCATATTCAAAACCGTCCGAAATGTCCAATGTTGCGTCGATTTCAAAGATGCCATTCCCTGTATCGGGAGTGTGAAAAATAATCGATGATAATTTCCAATTTCCGCAAAAATTCAATATTTCCGGATTTTCGGCGGATATTTCAATATTTTTCTCTGGTGCTTCCAATGCGGAAAGATCAATTTCTTTTTGTATTTTTTTATTTGTATACAAAAGTATCCCTTTGTCGGGTAATTTTGATTGATTCGGTATCGCAAATTCAAAAATAATGCGGGCTGTATAACCGGGGACGTCTTTGACATTTTCGAAACTGATATTTTCGGGTTCAAGATTTTCCCCGTCGATTTCCAATTTCATATCAAGCAGGCTTGCATAACCGCTCGGTGAACCGTTTGTCGAAATAGATAATTGGACCGGCATCACCCCTTCTTTTTGCAAAAAGCTGAGGCCGTACCCTGTTTTTGATTCCGAGTCATATTTCGGCATTTTTATCCATTTTTCGAGGGCATAGGTTTCATCCCCGAATTTGAAATTCTCACCGGTGGAGACTGAAACATCCTGAGTTTCAAAAGATCGATGCATGGTCGCACCACAGGTTATGAAAATATAGAAAAGACTGATTAACCCTATAACCATCATATGCTTTTTCATTTTTCGTTCCTTTTTGTTTATATCGATTTTCATCCGTTGAAAAGAT
>JALHEL010000276.1 GCA_022837205.1 Leptolinea sp. | reverse complement strand
GATTTCTTGGTTTATCTGTACGCGGGAGGCGTAGGCAGCATCAGCGGTTCCATCTTGGGTGCATTCACTTTAACGGCTCTTCCCGAAGTATTGCGATTTATGAAAGAATGGCGACTCGTTATCTATGGCGGTCTGTTAGTTGTAATTATCTTGTTCAGACCGGTCGGTATGTTTGGCGGGAATGAGTTTTCTTTTCTAAAACTTAAGACCGGCGGAATTAAAAGCGTTGGATTTTCCGATTTATTTAAGCGAAAAAGGCATCAGGAGCTGAGTAATAAGGAGGGTATCCAATGAGTGTTCTGAAAGCAGATCATATCAGCATTCAATTCGGAGGTCTTCGGGCTGTCAATAATTTTTCATTGGAAATGAATGAAAAAGAATTGTTTGCCATTATAGGTCCCAATGGAGCCGGTAAAACAACCGTCTTTAATATGCTTACAGGTCTTTACCAGCCGACAGAAGGAGCAGTCTACGTAAACGAAAAATTGATGACCAATTGCAAGCCTTATCAATTTACCGAAGCCGGACTTGCAAGGACTTTTCAAAATATTCGACTATTTGGGCAGGCAACGGTTCTGGATAACGTAAAGATGGCACAAACATTTCGAACGAATTATTCCTATTACAATATGTTGACTCGAACCGGAAAATATTATGAGGAAGAGAAGCGGATTACCGAAAGATCCATGGAACTCCTTGAGATGTTTGATCTTCAGGATAAGCGAAATTATTTTGCGAGCAACTTGCCATACGGAGAACAAAGAAAATTGGAAATTGTGCGGGCACTTGCGACCGATCCAAAAGTTATCCTTTTAGATGAACCGGCAGCCGGAATGAACCCAAACGAGATCGATGATGTTATTACCTTAATTCGACGTGTCCGCGAAGAATTAGGAAAAGCAATATTAATTATCGAGCATCATATGAAGATGGTCATGTCGATTGCGGAGTATATCAAGGTGCTTGATTTTGGAGAAACGATCAGCGAAGGAGTGCCTGAAGTCGTACAAAATGACCCTAAAGTCATAGAAGCTTACTTAGGAGTTCACGTAAATGATTCTCGAGGTTAATGATTTACATGTAAATTACGGCGCAATTAAAGCGGTTAAAGGGATATCTTTTTATGTTGATAAAGGTGAGATTGTTACCTTGATCGGAGCGAACGGTGCCGGAAAGACTTCGACACTTCGTGCGATAACCGGATTGGAAAAAGTTGCGCAGGGATCGATTCATTTTAAAGATACAGACATAACAAATATGGCACCCCACAAAATTGTAGCGATGGGTATTACTCATGTTCCGGAAGGACGTCGCATTTTTACCAATATGACGGTGATGGAAAATCTGAGACTGGCTGCTCTTTTAAATAAAGATCCGGAAATTACCAAGGCCGCTTATGAAAAGATATTTGATCTGTTTCCGAGGCTTAAAGAGCGTTATATGCAATCTACGCTTACCCTTTCGGGAGGAGAACAGCAAATGTTAGCGGTTGCTCGGGCGATTGTAACCGGTGGCGAGTTAATTGTTATGGATGAACCTTCAATGGGACTGGCGCCCAAAGTAGTGGATGAGATTTTCGAAGTAATACAAAACTTGAATCAATCCGGAACGACGATTTTATTGAATGAACAAAATGCGTATATGGCACTCAGCATTGCAAATCGGGCTTATGTTTTGGAGACAGGCAATATTACAATTGAAGGTCCGGCTCATGAATTATTGAACGATCCTCGGGTGAAAGAAGCTTATCTGGGCGGATAATGTAATTGCTGTTTGCTTAAAGAGTGTTTCGATTCAAAAATTGAAATGCTCTTTTTTTAATTTAACGAATAAAAAAGCAGGCCGGATTTCGATTCATTATTCCTGCCTGCCCGATATAAGTATGAAGAATAGGAAACCCTGTTAAAAGGTATAAGCTGTTTGATAAGGAATATCCCAATTCTGATATCTTCCGACGATTTGACAACCGTCTGGTTTTACGATCAGTGTATCTTTTATAACCAGTATTTCACCATGCAAATAGCGAACTGCCAATTTTAAAATTAATGTCATGTTTTCCGCGATTATTCCGTCATCGGCAGCGGATATATAAGGTGGTTCAACCGGTTCTATACCGATCCCATGCCCAAAACCTAATTCGTTTAGTACATTTATCCCTAATTCTTTTGATTTTGATAATATATTTTCATATACTTTTGATGCGGCTATACCAGGATTTATGACGGAACACGCATATGTTCTCAAGTCCTTGATTTTAGAAAATAAATCTATTTGCATTTGATTCAAAACACCGGTATAGAGAATCCTTGAATCATTTGACCGATAGTTGTTATAAATGCCAAGCATTTCCAAACAAACAAAGGTATCTTGATTATATGTGAAGCCGGTTCCGATACCGAATGCCGGCGCATTCGGCCAAAGCCGATCAGCTTTTTCACCGGGGACCGCTTGCGAGACCGCGTCATAGCCACCGATATGGATTCCTCGCTCAAGAGAATGAACGCGGATATCCTCCGTCAGGAATTTTTCTGTTTTTGATTGCAGTGTCGAAAGATGATGAATCGCTCCGGCAATGCCATGGTCGGTTAATTTCGCCGCCTCAGATAGGTTATCGATCTCTTCTTCTGTTTTAATTTCACGAAGTCTTATCCAGGAGTCGCTGATATCCATAAAATTCGAATTCGGGAGTGCTTCAGTCAATTGCGACAAAGTCTTTCCGCTTAAACTTTCACCGATATACCCCAGATTTCCGCTTCCTTTGAATTCGGTTTGAATCATTTGTAACAGATGAGCGATAGCAGCCCCTTGGGGATCCGCGCATTCCGCATAGATTATCAAATTTTCTTTCCATCCCTGAGAGGTATATGTGGAAGCTAAAGCGCTCGGGCAGATCAGCGTCCTGCTGTTTTTACTCCAAAATAATATAACCGACAGGTAGGGTATCGAAGCTAACAATTGAAGTTGCACCCCTGTAACGTAGGTTAGATTTGCATCGTCCGTAATGATCAAAGCGTCCAAATGATCATCGTTTTCATTTAATATTGCTGAAATTCTCTCTTTGATTTTA
>JALHEL010000275.1 GCA_022837205.1 Leptolinea sp. | reverse complement strand
GTTGTTTCAGCCGTCTTCGGCTTCCGATAGAAAGTATTTTCCAACGGCAACCGATACCTGAAGACACCGTCTTTCTTATAGTAAGCGTTCTGAAGTGCCGGAGCACCCATCGTGGTCGTAATCTCCCCGATCCCTTTTGCACCGTAAGCGGGTTGATCCCCGTCAATTCTCTCTACGAAGATTGTTTGAATAGGCGGCATCATGTTCGCTTTGAAAATGCCGAGTGTCCCTAACTTCACCTGCGGAACGCCGTCTTTCAACGGAAAATCTTCCGTCAAAGCGTATCCCAACGCCATGGCGATTCCGCCTTCCACCTGTCCTTCCGCCGACATCGGATTAATAATTTTCCCGCTGTCGTGAGCCGCAATCACCCGGACGACTTTCCCTTCCCGATCGATAATAAATAATTGAGTCGCATATCCGTAAGTGATATGGCTGATCGGATTCGGTTTATCACAGCCGATCGGGTCCGTTTTGTAATCAAATTCTCCCTGATACAGTTTTCCTTCCAATTCTTCCAACTTATTGCCGGAGTCCAGATCCTGTTTGAGTTGAAGAGCCGCCCGCCGGGTGGCTTCCCCGCAAAAAACCGTTTGACGGGAGGCTGTAGTCGTACTGGAATCGGGTGTAAGTTTGGTATCGGGATGTTCGATGACGATTCGATCGGGCAACAAACCGGTCGTTTCACAAATGATTTGCATCATTACAGTTTGAACACCCTGTCCGATTGCTCCTGCAGAAGAACGAGCGTGCACTTTCCCGTCAATAATCGCCAGATTACAGCGTCCCGGATCCGGAACGCCGACACCGACGCCGGTATTCTTCATTGCGGAAGCAATTCCGACATAATAATCCGGATCTGCTTCATATTGATCGAAATAGGGTTTAACCGCTTCCAACGTCTCCGCAAAAGCTGTTTTCTGATCCGCAACCTGACCGTTCGGAAGAGATTGTCCGGGACGAATCGCATTTCGATAGCGGATTTCCCATCCGGAAATACCGGCCATCTCCGCAAGTTGATTGATCAAAGGCTCGACCGTTGCGCAAGATTGCGTCACTCCGAAGCCTCGAAAAGCTCCCGCAGGCGGGTTATTCGTATAGTATGCATCGCCGACGATGCTCACGTCATGATAGTTGTAGGGACCGCCGAGATGTGTACAGGCTCGTTGCAATACCGGTCCGCCAAGAGACGCATAGGCGCCGGTGTCGGAAATGATATGTGCTTTGATCCCCTGGAGGATGCCGTTTTCATCACAACCGATTTTGCAATGAATGGTCATAGCATGCCGTTTGGGATGGTAATTAATACTTTCCTGGCGAGAAAAAGAGACCTTTACCGGTCGTTTCAACAGAAAAGCACACAAGGCAGCTTGGTGTTGAACGCTCATATCTTCTTTCCCGCCGAATCCTCCTCCGACATAAGCGCTTTGGATTCGAACTTTTTCCCGAGGAATTCCCAAATAATTCGCGATTTCTCGATGGTCGTCGTAAATTCCTTGAGTTCCCGTAATAACAAGAACGCCGTCTTCCCCATCCGGCAGTGCCACAGAGGTTTCCGGCTCCATAAACGCATGTTCGGTCGGCGGAAGGATGAAAGTGCCTTCCGCAACATATTTGGAGGATGCGATTTTTGCGTCGGCATCACCGCGGATCACCTCTTCATGATCATACAGATTATTTTTCGGGATGATAAATTTTCCGAAATGTTCATATCCTTCGCCATGAATTTGTGGAGCATCGGGTGCCATTGCTTCTTCAGGATTACGAATGGGTGTCAATTCTTCATATTCTACCGCAACCGCCTGAACACCGGCTACAGCCTGTTCCAAACTCTCCGCGACCACGATCGCCACCGAATCGCCGATGAATTTTGTTTCTTCTCCGGCGTCGATCAAACCGGACCAGTCCTGAGAAAGATGACCGATATAACGGTGCCCGGGAATATCTTTAGCAGTAAAAACCGCAACCACGCCGGGAAGTTTCAATGCGGGTGTAACGTCGATCGAAAGGACTTTTGCCCGCGCATATTTACTGAAAACGTTTTTCCCGTAGAGCATGCCATCAAAATGAAAATCATCGGCGTACTTTGCCTGCCCCAAAGCTTTTATTTTGGCGTCGATACGCATGGTCCGTTCGCCAATTCGGCCGGTTTGTTTGACTTCGGGAACAGGCAGATCTTCCCGGAGCATTTTGGCTGCCAACAGGATCGCTTCGACGATTTTCGCATATCCCGTGCAGCGACAAATGTTATTCCGAATGGCCGCCCGGACATCATCGACTGTCGGATCCGGATTGTTATCTGTCAGATTCTTCCCGCAAACGACCATTCCCGGGATACAAAAACCGCATTGAACAGCACCGACCGCCGCAAACGCATAGGAAAATACATCCCGTTCGCGTTGGGTAAAACCTTCGATCGTCTGGACTTTTTTCCCTTCCAATCTGGAAAGTTTTTGTGTGCAAGAACGGTATGTCTTCCCATCAATAATCACGGTACAGGCACCGCAGGCACCTTCGTGACAGCCATTTTTTACGGATGTGATTCCCACTACATCCCGTAAAAAATCCATTAAAGCCATATCTTTTTCGGATAAATAATCCTGACCATTAATGTTTACTTTGTACATTTTTTCCGCTTTCAAATAACTAAGTATTTCGATTATTTGCGCTTCATACAGATACATCCGGGATGAGCGGTTCAGGAAACGGTTGGGACAATTCCTACTATACAAACTCCGGACGGGAAACTTTCCGCCTTTTTGCCTGTTCTCCGAAGAAGCGGGAGAATCACAAAAAAAGAGAATAAAGCTTCCTCTTAATCCCGAATTCCGGGATTGATTTCAATATTATTTGATTCGCTATTTCCTCAAATCTTCTTTAATTATACCTAAACACCGAACTGATTCGGTATCCCTTTTACAAGACCATGTCAACAATTAACAAGGATATTTTCCGATGATTCGGAAATGCAGGATATCCTGAATCAGACGAATCAATTTCCTAAATATCATTTCTTTTGATACAATTCACACTCGATTGAATAAGAAATACTTTTGGAGGCGACGATGAT
>JALHEL010000274.1 GCA_022837205.1 Leptolinea sp. | reverse complement strand
ACCTCATTCAAAAGTCGCGGCGCTTTGATGACCTTACCGATTGAATGGATTCCGAAAAATCCGACTTTCGACGCATATATCAAAGTGTTTACACGCTTTCCGTTCGCAAGAGCAATCGGGAACAGTTTTTTTATCGCTGTTTCATACACCGTTTTGACCATCCTTTCCTCTTCAATGGCTGCATTTGCTTTTGCCAAAATCAAATTCCCATTCGCCGACGGACTTTTTAAAGTCTATCTGGCTTCAATGATGATCCCGGTACAGGTTACATTGATCCCCTTATTTGTGATTATGAACAAACTCGGATTAATCAACACCTATACCAGCGTTATTTCACCTTCGCTGTTTCGTGTATTTGCCATTTTTCTATTGGTTCAAACGATCAAGTCGATTCCGGACGATTATTTGGACGCCGCGAAAATAGACGGTGCCGGTCTGTTTACGACCTATCGTCAGGTCGTGATGCCGCTGTGTATCCCGACGATCGCGACCTTGTGCATCACGACTTTTATGGATTCATGGAATGATTACCTCTGGCCGTTGGTTATGTTGACCGATAGGAATTATATGACATTGCCGATTGCCTTAAGCACACTGAACGGACAATATGCCACCGAATACAATGTTTTGATGGCAGGCAGCCTGATTTCGATGATCCCGATCATTGTGGTTTATATTTTCGCTCAAAAAAGTTTCAAAGGCAGCCTTGTTTCCGGAGGAATAAAAGGATAAATATGATCAGAATACATAATGCTAATCCGGATCGGATCCATAATCTTCGAGTTATTCCTCAGGAATCGGGGAATCTTCTCACCTATGAAAGCCCTTCCACAGCGGTTTACGGTATGGGTGAGCGCTATGATTCAATAAACCGTCTCAATCGGAAAACCGTGATCCGGGTTCGACAGAAATTCACACATCAGGGCGAACAAACCTATTTCCCGCTGCCATTTTATTTTTCGGATAACGGGCATGGCTTGTACGTCCGAACAGACCGAGAAGTTATATTTGACCTGACTCCTCAAGAATTCAGGGTTGAAATATCGGATCCGGATTGTGATGTGTTCTTTTTCTACGGATCTCCGAAGGAGATCGTTTCCGCATTTATCGAGATGACCGGAAAAGCTTTTTTACCGCCGGAATGGGCGTTCGGACCTTGGGTATCGGCAAACCGTTGGAACAAACAAAGCGATATCGAAGAACAACGGGAGATGATCAGAAAATATCATTATCCCGCCACGGTTCTGGTTATCGAAGCTTGGAGTGACGAAGCGACTTTTTATATCTGGAACGGCGCTCGAGCTCCTTTGAAAAACGGCGAAAATTCGTTTTCCATGACAGATTTCCGTTTTTCCGAGCCGTGGCCGGATCCGCAGGGAATGATCGATGCGTTGCATGCGCAGGGGATTCGATTGCTTTTGTGGCAAATTCCGGCATTGAAAAAATTGGATGAAGGCCAAATCAGTCCTCAGCATGATGCCGATGTCGCTTTTGCCCTTGCGAATCATTTGGTGGCTTGGCATGCGGATATTGAACGAACCCCTTACCAAATTCCCGAGGAATGGTTCATCGGTTCCTATTTACCCGATTTTACCAACCCGAAAACTCGTGAATGGTGGATGGCGAAACGAAAATACCTGACGGATATGGGCGTCGATGGATTTAAAACGGACGGCGGTGAGTTTGTCTATGACCCGACGATCCAATTTTCCAACGGAAAATCCGGAGAATCCATGGCGAACCGCTATTGTGTCGAATATGAAGAAACGTATCATCATGCGATCGGAAACGAACGTGTTTTATTCAGCCGGGCAGGTTATACCGGCGCACAAGCCGTGTCGCTTCATTGGGCGGGGGATCAATGTTCGACTTTCGACGAATTAAAAGCGGTTTTGAACGCCGGTATTTCGTTGGGACTTTCCGGAATTCCGTTCTGGGGATTCGATATCGGAGGCTTTGCCGGACCCATGCCATCCGCGGAACTTTATTTGCGCGCAACCGCATTGGCTGTTTTCTCTCCGATTATGCAATGGCACAGTGAGCCGATGGGCGGGCAATATGGCGGGATGACGGAAAGAGACCATATCAACGACCGCAGTCCATGGAACATGGAAAAGCAAAGCGGCGATCCGAATGTTTGTACCACTGCGGTTTTTTTTGCAAACCTCCGAATGAATCTTTTACCGGAACTCTATAATCAGGCTTGGAAGGCTTCGGGAAAAAATCAACCGATGATGCGGCATCTGATTTTTGAATACCCGACGGATCAAGCGGCGGTAAATTGTGAGGATGAATTTATGCTGGGAGATCTTCTGGTGGCTCCGATTGTCGAAGAAGGCGTTATTCAAAGAGGGGTCTACTTGCCGGAAGGGGGATGGTATGACTTTTGGAGCGGGAAACGATATGAAGGTCAATCGGTGATTGAAGTTTCCGCGGCTTTGGATCGTATTCCGGTATTTTTACGGGAAGGCGGAGCGGTAATGCTGCATCTTCCGGCTGAAGGAAGATTGGGGGACGATGTGGGTAATCAGGTCGGAAATTATGATCATCTGGTCTTACTGACCGGCGGGACGGCAGCGGATTACTCTTTCCGTGACAGCACCGGTCATTCTTTCCGGCTATCCGGCGGTCAATCGGAAGGGATCATCCCTGACGAAATCACCGTGAAAAATCTGCAAGATTCGCCTATGATATAATCTCTGAAACGTTTAATCCAAGGATATAGTCAGAGTAATGAAACGGGTAACGATAAAAGATGTTGCGAATGCAACCGGGTTGTCGATCGCAACGGTCTCTTATGTCTTAAACGGAAAAGGGAATATTCCGGAGGAAACGCGGCAAATTGTCAATGAAGCGGTACAGAAATTGGGATATATCCCCGATTATTCCGCCCGAAGCCTGGTAAGTCGAAAGAGCAATTTGATCGGTGTGGTTATTCCGCAAGCGGAACCCGGCAGCACACTGATGTTTCAAAATCCGTTCTACAGTGAAATTTTGTCAAGCATTGAATATACTGCCCGTAAAAACGGCTATCATGTGATGATATCCGGTACGAATGCGGATGAAAAATA
>JALHEL010000273.1 GCA_022837205.1 Leptolinea sp. | reverse complement strand
CGCTTCATAAGCATATGGAGTAAATGCATTGATCTCAACATCAAATCCTTTGGAATTGTATTCTTCCACAAATTTTCTTCCTGCCTCGGTACTGTCAAGCCGAACACCCGGCTGAACGGCAAGCGTTCCTTCTGCTGCTTTTTCACCAATGATCAAGAAGTCATCTGTCTTAATGCCCGAAATTCCGCAGAAAAGAACGTCGGCACCGGCATTATAAAGTTGTTCTTTGAGATAAACGCCTTCTGTATTGGTACCGCCCCAATAAACGGCATCGGCACCGCTTTTGATAATTTTGGCAACTATAGCATTGAAGTCAACCGTCTCGGCTTGAACTTCCTCAAGACCGACCGGTTTCATTCCTCTGGATTCCAATTCTTTTGAAAAAGCTACCGTGTTGGCAGATCCATAGGAATCCGTGGTTGAAACCATGAAAATATTTTTATAGCCCATATCATCGATAACAGCTTTTACCAACGGCTTATTTTCCTGAACATTCGTCGGTGCCGAACGGGTTATCCACGGATAGGTTTCTTTTGAGGTCACCAACGGCTTATTTTCCTGAACATTCGTCGGTGCCGAACGGGTTATCCACGGATAGGTTTCTTTTGAGGTCAGATCTTCGCGAATCGCTCCCCAAATTAATAGCGGAATTTCATTTTCGATGAAAATCGGACTGGTCGCCGCTGCAACACCGGAATTCCAATGGCCGGTTGCGGCAACTACTGTCGGATCAGCAACAATCTTTTGTGCGCCGGCAGCTCCGACAGAAGGGTCGGATTGATCATCGACAACAATCACATTTATTTTATAGGGATATTCGCCGCTTGCATTTGCATCATCGATAGCCATCAAAAATGCATTCCGCGCAGCTGATCCTTCTGCTGCACATGAACCGGTAATCGGACCAAGGAATCCAAGTGTGACAACATCTTTAGCCGCAAATGCGGTCTTCTGAAAAGCTCCGATTAGGACAACAACAAAAAGCAACAACACAATAATGAATCGATAACTTTTTTTCATACTTTTTCCTCCACTAAATAATTAAACCCATCATATTTTCACATGACGGGATTCTTTAACGCATCACAATCAACTAACTGTTCGCTTGGACCCGAATAGATAATTTGTCCTTTTTGAATGATATAACCGAATTTAGAAACAGATAACGCTTTTGCAATATTTTGTTCGACCAACATAATTGTCATACCATTTTCTTGATTTAATCGCTTCACAATATGAAAAACCTCATCAACAACAATTGGTGCAAGACCTAAGGAAGGTTCATCCATAATTAACAGATCAGGCTTATTAATCACTGCTCTCGCAATAGAAAGCATAGTCCGTTCTCCTCCGGATAGCGTCCCTGCTTTCTGTTCCAACCTCCCTTTCAGTATCGGAAATGATTCATAGATCTCTTCGAGTCGTTGTGCTAATAATTTTTCATCGTTAATGTTATAAGCGCCTAATCGCAAGTTAGTTTCTACTGTCATTTTGGGAAATGTGCCGACACCGGCGGATGCGACCTGAATGCCCTTTGCAATCCTGTCATGAGTCGGGAGGTTTGTAATATCTTCCCCTTTGAATATAATTTGTCCCTTGTCCGCATTTACGGTACCGATTATGGCATTTATTAAGGTTGTTTTCCCGGCACCGTTCGGTCCTAATAAACAGCAAATGTTTTGTTGATGCACCGTTAGAGAAATATCCATCAACATTGGAATACGACCATATGAAGTAAATAAATTTTTTATCTCAAGAATTACTTCACCCATTATTTTGCTTCGCCTCCAATGTATGCTTTGATAACATTCGGATCATTAATAATCTCTTGAAATGTACCTTCGGCGATTTTTTCTCCCGCATTAAATACAATGACACGTTGCGGAACCTTTTCCATTACTTTCATATCATGTTCAATAATAATGATGGCAATATTTCCGACTTTATCTTTTATCTTTTGAATATCATCCATCATAGTCATCGTTTCATCATCATTCAGACCGGCTGTCGGCTCATCCAGCAGTAACACTTTGGGTTTGCTTAATAATGCCCTGGTAATTTCGATTCTTCTTCGATCGATATGAGGAATATTTTTCGCAAGCTCATAACGTTTCTCAATTAAACAGGGATTGAAATAACTCAGTAAATCAAGACTGTTTTCTACGAGCTCAGCCAAGCGGTTATTGACTTTTTTAGGATGAAAGATTGTATCCGCTAAACCGTAATCCTGAGATGTATAAGTCCCTACCAGTAAATTATCGGCAACGCTCATCTCCCAACAAAGTCGGCTGGATTGATACGTTCTTGAAATCCCCTTTTTAAAGATTTGATAAGGTTTTAAATCCGTTATATCTTCTCCTTCAAGAAATACTCTTCCATTTGTCGCCGAATAAATCCCGCTGATAATATTTAGAAACGTAGTCTTCCCTGAACCGTTAGGGCCGATCAATCCAAATGTCTGTCCTAAGTCGATTTGAAAATCTACGTTTTTTACAGCCCAGAGTCCGCCGAATTGGATTGAAATGGATTTAGTTTCTAAAAGAGCCATATAAGTAAAATTCCTCTCCGAATATCAAAATTGCCCAATATAAAATTCTGAAATAATATGGAACCTTGATTTTTATTTTGGTCCCGTTTTAATATTTCAATCTTGTATTTAAGAATTTAGTGATTTACTCAAATAAATCTTTTCAATGACTGATTTCAAATAATATCATTTATTTATGCACGGGAAAGGTTATCCGGCTATCAAATAAAATAATCTAATGAACAAAAAGTTATGAATAAAATTCTGTGAATTTTTCAATCTAAATTATTAAATATTCAATTAATTAATATTTTCTTATTAAGTATATGTTACCTCTTATATATAGATCTTTATAATTAACTATTAGCTACTCCTTTGATTTTCTCTAATACGATTTATCAAGACTATCACATCGGAAGCAAATATCATTTTATTCCTCAAATATTTCTTTCGAATTTCGTTCCGCCAAAACGAAATCCTTAAATCGATTGACTAACGGAGACATGGTTCGATCTTTCGGATACACGAAATAAAAAGCATGTTGAAAATTATATTCTTCCAAAGGAAGGACCTTGATAAATCCGGCTTTTACTTTGTCTTCGACTGAAATCCTTGATACGATAGAAAGACCTAATTTTGCTTTGACGCATAATACGATCATCTCATTATTGTCCATATAGGACAATACTTTGGCAGGTTTGCCTAAGTAAGCATGTTTCTTATAAGCCAAATCAAAAGCCTGCCGCGTTCCGGATCCCTCTTTTCGCAGCAGCAACGGCTCATCCAACAATCGCTCAAAGCTGATGGTATTCATCTTATTAAACGGACTGATATTCGGCGCAATAACTACCAATTCATCATCCGCAATTTTTTCATAGACAATCTTTCGATTATCCGGTTCGGCACCGATAAATCCCAAATCCAATTCACCCATCATCAGCATATCGGTTATTTCACCCGAACTGAGATAATGCAAATCATAAGTTACATCCGGATATTTTGTATTGAAATTTTTCAAAATATTCGGAAGGATATATTGACCGGGGACACTGCTCGTTGCGATATGCAGCATGCCATCGATTTTTCCTTGGAACTTTTCCAA
>JALHEL010000272.1 GCA_022837205.1 Leptolinea sp. | reverse complement strand
CCGCGGACAGCCACCATCGTCCGTTCGTAATGAATGGGCAAGTCACTGCGAAATATCAGGACATTCACTAATGAATTGGAAAGAACTTCATTAACCGGCAGCCCTTCGGTGAGTCTGTCATCCTTCCATTCGATCAAAACCGATTGCGGTTTTTCATCCGAGATAACATTCATTAAATCTTTCCAAGGTGAATCGGAGACGATTATCGTTGATTTAAAACGTATTTTAGGACTGTCACTGAGCTCAAGCAATCTTTTTCGTAAGGATCGGGCCGCTCCCGTTCCGGCGCTGATGGATTCTCCGTTATGGACGGAGACTACTCCCACCAGGATGACTTCGTTGGCGATTGCTTTTGCCAGCGACAGAGCAGCTTCTCCGCTCCCGTCTCTTCCGATCGGGACAATTACGGTTTTTAATTTGCGAAAAGGAGTTTTCATTTTTTTCTCTCCTCGGTTATTAATGGTTCGATCAACGAACGATAAATTGATTCCCATCTGTAATTATTTTTGGCGTTCCTTGACCAGCGAAAAGTCATTTCCGAATCCAAACGATCATCGATCATCTTTGCGACAGCGGACGGATCACCGTTCGGATCGAAATAGCTCAAATTTTCTCCGCCGATCTCATGAAAGACGGGAATGTCGGAACAAAAAACAGGGATGTTCTCGAAGCCGGCTTCAATCAACGGGATGCCGAAACCTTCTTCGAAACTCGGGAAAAGTAACGCATCAGCCAACCGATAGAAATCGGAAATGATTTCATCCGGCAAAAAATCATCGGTAACATCGGCAAGAAAATGAACGGTATTTTGAAGCCCCATTTCATTTCGCATCCGCATCAAATTTTGCCGGTAAAGCGCATTTTCGGGATCGTGGGGATCTTCAGGCCCGGTAATCAATAGCCCGGCATTTGGATTGTTTACGATAAATGCCTTCATGATTTGCAAAGCGAATTCGATATTTTTTCGAGGGATTAAGCGTGCCGGCAATAGGAAAAGAGGATCCATTTCCGAGAGATTCAGAGTCCGGATCAAACGAATTGTTTGCTCGTTGAATTTAAAGAAGGAAAACAAATCCACTCCATTGGGAATTACCGAAATATTTTCCGCTGATAATCCCATCAATTGCGCTAATTCTTGTCTGCGCGCTTGTGAAACCACGACATCGGTGGTATCCGGCCATTTTTTCCGCAGCAGGTCCCAGGGATATTGATCAAATAATTCATTCCGGTAGCGGGGTGAGGACCATGCCAGATCGTGGTGCCAGCGAATGAGACGGGGAAATCCCGGTTGACGATAGTTTTGAAACAATGCAACCGTTAATGGAAGGCTTTTATTCAGCGATGTAACATTATGAGCTATCAGGACATCAAAGTCCGGAAGTTCGTTGTTTAACAGCTCTTGAATTTGATCGCATAAGGAATAGAACCGCTCGGAAAGCAAACCTTTGTCCAATTCGGATTTTACGGTCAATGCCTCAGGATTCTTAGAGTCCAGCACGGGAAAAACTTTTACCGGAATAGCGGGGTCAAAAGTCTCACCTCGTCCGGCGAATATCGTCACCCGATGACCGTTCGCCGTCATCAACCGAGCATGGTGAGCAATGACGCTTTCGACACCGCCTATGATCGGAGGAGCGGAATAATGGAATAATGCAATTTTCAAATTAATTTACCGCCAAAATATTACTCAAACCTGTCTTTTTATCGAAAAACAGAATGAATAGTATAAGGGCGGGAAAAAGATTTTTAAATTTTCTAATGATTTGTTTGTTCTGTATTTGAATCACCCGGACCGGGTCTGTCTGAAAAAAATTCCTATTTTCATATCGAGTGGTTCGGATCCGGATAATAAAAAATTCTTGATGAAATATTGCCCTTTACTATTCTCCTCAAATTTTTGGATTTCTTAATCGATGGAAATCCCTGTTGTTTTTTATACCACAGTTTTCGAATCGTTTTGATTTCAACGGCTTTCGCAGAAAAATATATTTTGTCATCCGGTTTACAAGCAGTCAATCAATTTTCGAAACAATTCGATAACTGAAAGACTATGTAGGATTATCGGTTGTCACACTGTTTTCTTTCGGAGATAAATGTATAATTACATCCGGTAATTCGTCAATATTTTTTTTATCGATTGAAATACACAAAGAAGAACTTTCTGCTTCGACAAGGTATGGTTATAAAAATGATCAAGAGAATTACCGGATGTAAAAATTTTCACGATTTTTTGTAACAGACAAATACTCCTAAAAAAAAGGATTGATTCGTATTCGTATGATTGAGAAACTTCTGAGCAATTCCAGCTATTCTTTTAATATTTATGCACTACCGATGTTCCTGACTGCCACGTCGATCATCCTGTTAGGAGTTTATGTGCTGTTACAGGAAAAAAGTGTCGTAACAAAGGCATTTTTTTTCAGCACATTAAGCGCGGGAATCTGGCAACTCGGTACCGGTCTCATCTATCTGATGAAAGATCACGCTCTGGTTGTTTGGTTTTATAAAGTTTTTGTTTTTCTGGGAATCGTTGCGATCGCGCCTTCCATCTATATGCTTACCGTATCGGTTTTGGGATTGTTTGAAAGCAAGAAAAAATATATTGCGTTAAGTTATGTGATCGCTTTGTTCTTCTACTTATCAGACTTATTAACCGACAGCCTGACAACCGGTGTCAAAGAACGATTCTGGGGTCCTTATATCACATACGGAATTTTATCGGCACCCTTTTTGATATTCTTTTCTTTTTTGATGGGTCGTTCCATCTATCTGAGCTCTAAGATCTATCGAGGAATGAAATCCGGGATAAGCCGCGATCAAATCAAGTTGCATCTCATTTCTCTCATAATTGCTTTATCGGCAGCGGTGGATTTTTTCTCTTGCTATTTACCGATGGATGTATATCCGTTTGGATATCTGGCAATCCTTTCGGTGGTATTTCTTCAGGCTTATGCGATTATCACCTATCAAAAAGCTTCTCTGAGTGAAATATTTAATTCGATAGAAGACGGAATTGTAGTTACGGACAATGAAGGAAGAATAACAAATATAAATACATCGGTGGAAAGATTTACAGGCATCGGAGCCCAGA
>JALHEL010000016.1 GCA_022837205.1 Leptolinea sp. | reverse complement strand
CCCTAGAAATGTTCCATATTACCCAGGGAATTAATGGCGGATATACATCGCCGGCATTGAATTTCTCGGGATTGCCTGCTGGGATTGATGCCCGTAAGGTGGTTGATAGCGGCATACAACCTGTGATCAATACAGGTATTGCCCACCGGGAGGCTGGAATCGGTCAGATTGGTGCGGGAGTCACCAGAGCGCCAATGGACTGCTTCATCGAAGCAGTGAACGCGCTTGCTCAAATTGTGGCAAAATTGGAATAATGTTTTTTTTCCATGGATAATGTGTTGGTGTTTCTTTTCGAATAACACCTGATACCATCAAAACAAAGAAGAGTTCTTTCCAGGCACCAACAGGTGTCTTGGAAATTTTAACCTAAAGATGGTCGGGAGCCTCAATGGAATGAGGTTAATTAGGTTTGGCAATCTTCGAACCCGAGTTTCTCGCAGAAAGGAGGCCATCAAAAACGCTAAATTATAAATTTGTGTCTTCTGGTGGTAATCATCCACCCGATCATGAGTGGTAAACATAACCCGACTATGGGTGGTAAACTTCGACCGGCTATTGCCAAGCCATTTTTACGCTCAGAATTAGAGCTTTCAGGACACTAAATGGCTTCAGGAACAGTCCTTTATAATACAATAATCATCATGGCTTATATCCGAAAAGTAAAGACAGCAAGTGGAGCCACTGCTGTTCAAATAGCTTATAAGGTAAAAGGACAGATAGTAAAAATTGAGCACATTGGAAGTGCTCATAATGATATAGAATTACAAGTCCTGGCAGACATAGCTCAAAAGCAATTATTAGGAGACCAACTACCGCTGTTTTCTGAAATCAATCCTTTACTTCAAGTTAGGATCAAACGATCCTATTCCGAGTTATTATAAAATGTGTTACGGGAACAATATGATCAACTTGGTTTTCATCAACTAAACGCTGAAGTTTTTGCATCGCTATGCATAGCCTGGATTATAGAACCAACATCAAAATTGGACAGCTTACGGGTTCTAAAGGAATTAGGGGTAGATCACTTAGAAAAGAATCAACTATATCGATGTCTGGAGGAGAGTAACAGAGCGGGATTACTGAAAAACAATCCCTCAGGCATGTTTTGAACACGCTATGGATCGTGAACTGAATCTTGTTTTGTATGATGTAACCACACTTTACTTTGAAGGGAATAAAGCAGAGGCAAAAAAACGATCTTACCTGTCATAAAGACATTTCAATTTCAGCATGGTCTGGATAAAATAACAGTTGTAGCAGATGCTGCTATACTGAGTGAGAAGAATTTATCAGCACTGGCAGGAGCAGGATACCACTATATTGTTGATTCCCAGCTTCAGAAAATTCCCTTTGAGATTGCAGAGTATCAAAAAACACAGGAACTTGAGGATGAACAAATTGTCGTCAGCCATCATGAAGCGTATCGGGTAAAACGATCTGAATAGGATGTAAAAAATATCCAAAAGCGGGTTGCTAAGACACAAAAAGTGATCAATGGCCAAACTCCTGCCTGTAAAACGGAATTTCCGAGCCTGAAATCCTCTCAAAAGACGCTCAATCAAACTCTGGTTGAAAAAGCGTATCAGTTAGCCGGAATTAAAGGTTATGTGACTAATCTTGACAGTCCGGATGAAGAAGTTATTTTCTGCTATCATCAACTTTTCCAGATGGAAGCTGCTTTTCGGATGGCGAAGTCAGACTTAAAAGCCAGACCAATTTTTCATTGAAAGAGGGATTCTATCGAAGCTCATCTAACCATAGCCTTGGCAGCTTTGGGCATGAGTCGAATGATTGAATTTAAGACAATGCTTAGTATCAAACACTTTATTATGGTCTTATAACCTTTACACTCTGGTATCGTCACAATCAATGGGAATGATGTCAAAGCAGATCCGGAAGTTCCCGAATCCATAAAATTGATGCTTAATAAACTTTCTGGGGCACTAATTTGAGAAACTCAGGAGAAGTTGTCCTTTTTTAGAGAACAACTCCTTTTTCATTGAGTACTTCTGCGATTTTTATCGGAATGATCCGAAAATATCCTTCGAAAATCGGTTAATTCGCTCTTTCAAGAATTTTTTCGAATTCTTCCATAAACTGATCGGCTATTTTGCGATTATCGATAATCAAAATTTGTTCGTCATTTTCTGTTTCGGCTGCTCGGGTAAAGTTATAAGAACCTGCTGCGACCACGGATTCATCAAAGATCATCGCTTTTTCGTGCATCAAACCTTCTGTTAGCCCATCCATGTAAGTTGGAATGCCATTGCGAATTAAATAAGCCGCTTCGCTGCCATATTGATCTGACGATTCTTTTTCAAATATAACTTCCACATCCACTCCGTCGTAATATCGATCAATCAAAGCATTGCCGATATTATCCGAAGTGAATACGTAAGCGAGCACGTCAATGCTCTTTTGGGACGCCTGAATCAGCGACCCATCTTTCAACGTGACACTGGTGGGAGGGACTGTTGGGTTACCGGTTGAACCGAATTTCTTTTCAATGAACATTTCATTGAATTCGTCCAGAAAAATTTTGTTCACTTTGCTGTCGGTGATCAAAATCATAAAATTGTTATCATAAAAAAAGCTCCCGGGTGTCAGATTTGCCGATCCGCTGATTGTGATTTCATAATCAACGATGATGAATTTGGCATGCATCAAACCTTCGGACTGAGCTTTGACAATTTTTATCCCATTTTTCTTCAAATCCTCAATAACCCGGTTGTCAGCATTTTCTGAATAAATAACCAGCCGGACTTCTACACCTCGTTTTACCGCGTCAATCAAAGCGTCCCGGCAAGTGGTATCCGTAAAATTATAGATGGCGATATAGATACGCTCCTCGGCGTCTTCAAATGTAGTAAGAATCAAATCTTGAATGGCTGTATCTTTGTTCTTACTGAATGGATCATTAAAAACAACTTCTATCGATTCTGCGGAAAAAACATTGATCGGTAAGGCAAAAAAAGCAAAGCAAAAGAGGGCAGCAACGAAAAAGAAAATTTTGTTTTTTATCATGAATAGTTTTCCTTTATGGATTGCAGTGAAAAACCTTAAAAGATGTTTGATTATCTTGATTCATCGGGATACATTGAGAAAAATCCGGGTATTTTTCCAAATTTGCGGGAAATTCTTTCCAATCCGTCTGAATCAGAAAATAAGGGACGTGGTCCTTGATTAAAGTTTGCCCCTCATCGGATCCGTCGCCATAACAAACCTGCTCGTAGCAATTGCAAATACTTTCAACAAAATAGGGAGCGGGAGATCGCAATAAAATAGGCAGATCGGCAGTATTTTGGGTTTTCAGCGTTGTCAGGACCTCATTAAAATTCAGATGATCCCCGAGAAAAAAAGGTTCCGTCAGATTATTGAGTGAGTTGTTTCCGTAGCTGAGTGGTTCTTTGCTCAAACGAACCAGGTGATCGGAAAAGAAAGCACCGGAGCTGATCAATAGTACCAAAAAAATTATATTTTTTAGGCGAGGATCGGATAATGCATCAGGTATCGGGGCAATCAGGGATGCAAAAATCAGAATGATTACGGGAAGAATTGCCAAAGAATTGCGAGCATAAGGGACGGAACCTAAAAGAAAGAAGAACAAATCGGGAATGATTAAGAGACATAGACCGGTGCCGAAAACCATCCTTGACAGAGACTTATTCTCTCCGGGATTCCGCAAGAATAAAAAGAAACCGATCAAAATACAAGCCGAGAGCAGAGGCTGCCCGACCAAAGATGATCGGATTATTTCAACGGTTCCGAGGCGAAATATCCTGAAAAACAGTTCGCGGCTCATGATAACCTTTTCCCCTGATTCGGGCAAATATACATGCATCATTTGATCCAAAATCGGATAGTAAAGCATGATTGAAAAAACAGCGCCCCAAAGAAAGGAATAAAGAATTTTTGCTTCCGGATTCCTTTTTATCCGATAAATAATTCCGTTTTCCCCGGATTCTTTATATTTTCCGAGATCAATCAGCAACTTAAAAAGAAAATAAAAACCCATTGCGATAATGTAAACTGCGTTCGTGGGCATGATGTATACGAAAAGGGCTGAAACAATGGCAATGCTGACAAAAGAAATCCGATTCGGAGAAGTTTGGACACGCATTAACAGATAAATCAGAATGCTCATCAGGGTCATGCTTAATCCATAACCGCGAATTTGAGTGGTCCAAAGAAAGAAAGGAAGGGAAGTGCTCAGAAGAATGGACGCAATCACTCCCGCGGATTTATTGATTTTCCGGGCTGATAAGGTTGTAAAGAAAATCGTTATGATCGAAAGAAAAATAAGGAGTAATCTGATCTTCCACGGACTTTGTACCGCATCACAAAAAGTTCGAATTTTTATGAATTTCGAATAAAGGGAAATGATCAGGCTGAAGAATACATGATTATTTGGATAATCATAAAAAGTTGCGGGATAGTACCAGTCTTTAGCATAAACGTAGTTTTTTAATGTGAAAAGCTCATCTCCCCACAACGGCTGCGGAAGCAAAAATTTGATTGCAAAATACAAAAAAGGAATAAGTGCCAACAGAGAAAAGAGAAAAAGTTTTCTATTCTTTCCAAGAATCGTCGATCGTAAGTCGAATTTCTTTCTTTTCCCCGGGAGTGAAAAACCGATCCAAAGAAAACCCAGCAAAAAGGTAAAAGCAAATATGATTCTGACCGTCCGCTTTTCGACAATTCGAGGATATTCCACCCGATAAGTTCTGCCATTTTGAGTGGGGTTGGAATTATCGGAAGTTGAAAAACAGATCGTACCGTTATCCCAAATTACAAATTTTCCGCCCCCTTGTTCTCGAACCGATTCGGTAGTCGCTTTTGGATCTCGTAAAATTTTGAGATCGTTCTCATATAATGTTACCGGCAGATTATAGCCGATCGCTATTTTAGGGTCATTAATATCCGCAATCCAAGCATATCCCGCATCATATTGAATGTTTTTAAAATCTTTTTGAGTGAAAAAAAGGTTTAATTTGCCGACTCGATTTAAAAATGTCAAATAGGAAACAAAAATCATGAAGATAAAGCAATACTTAAGAACTTTTCGGATATTCTTCAAGTTATTATGAGGGGTTTCCATTGGGGTGATTATAACATTTCAATCTTTTTCCGTTCCGTTGATCTTTCCCGTAGCATAGAACTTTTGGATCATCCTTTGGAATAATGAGTAAAAAAAAACGGCCCGGTATCGGCACTGCTTTTATCGAATGATGCTTGTAAATTTATGACACTGAACCTGAATCTTTTATCTGTTAATCACATCTTTATTTGGTAGAATTAGGAATTGATTGCTTGAAAAGGTCCTATTTGCAATTATTCGAAGATCCCTTCGACAAAATTCCATATAAAAAAGGTGATTTTATGGACAATGATGCGATAACAAAAGAAATGCTCGATGATTTTGTGCATGTTGCGGAAGTTGAATTAAGCACCGAAGAGTTTGAGTCAATTTTAGCCAAAATGAATGACCAGCTCACGGTAATTCACGAACTGACCGCCATTCCGTTAGAAGGCAATTTACCCCCTGTAATTCATGGGAACCCGTTTCCGGAAGAAATCCAGGCACCGTTGCGAGAGGATGTTTGGATTCCTTTTGAGCATCCGGAAGATATCATCAGCCAAGCACCGAGGACACAAGACGGATATATTGTTTCGCCGGATGTTCCACATCAGACATTGGAGTAAATCATGACTGAATTAACGAGTATGTCGGCTTTGGATCAAGCAAGACTGATCCGAGAGAAAAAAATATCGGCGGAAGAACTTCTGAACGAAACGTTGGCGCAAGTAAAAAAAGTGGATGGTCGTCCGGGCTCATTGGAAGAGTATATTGAGCAACCGGAAGATAAAGAAAAAGTGCATGCGTTCATTTTGATCACGGAAGAATCGGCACGCGAAAAAGCCCGAGCGGTGGATCGGAAAGTAGCCGCCGGAGAGGAATTGGGACCCTTAGCCGGTGTTCCTTATTCGGCGAAAGATGTCTATTGCACAAAAGGGATTCAAACGACGGCCGCATCCAGAATTCTGGATGGGTATCATCCTCCTTACACTTCCACAGTTATTCAGCGGTTGGAACGGGCGGATGCGGTGCTGTTCGGAAAAGCGAATTTGGATGAATTTACTTTTGGCGGATCCAACGAAACAACCGCATTTAAACCGACCGTGCGCAATCCGTGGGCTTTAGATCATGTTCCGGGAGGGTCGTCAGGCGGTTCCGCGGCAGCGGTTGCCGCAAATGAAGGCGCCATTTCTGTGGGCACCGATACCGGTGGGTCTATTCGCGAACCGGCGGCATTTACCGGAACCGTGGGATTGAAACCCACTTACGGTCGCGTTTCACGTTACGGTGTGATTCCGTTTGCCTCTTCAATGGATTCGATGGGACCGATCACCCGCACGGTTGCCGATGCCGCAGCTGTATTACGGGAAATCGCCGGGTTCGATCCGAATGACAGTGTCACGGGAAGAGTACCCGTGGATAATTATCCGGAAGAACTGAAAAAAGGCGTTAAGGGGATGCGAATCGGCGTTTCTCCGGATTATATGAGGATTACTTATTTGGATGAAAACGGCAATTATTCTTCCACGGCGATCGATCCCGAAATCGAATCCTGTGTCAGGAAAGCTCTGCGAATCTATAAAGATTTGGGCGCCGAAATCATCGAAGACGTCCCGATGACCAATACAAAATATTCAGTTCCGGCGTATTTCGTTATAACCCGAATCGAGGCTTATTCAAATTTACAACGATATGACGGGCTCAAATACGGGCATACCACGAAAAGACCGGTTGAGGATATGTATGATTTGTACTACAAATCCCGCGGGGAAGGCTTCGGGTATCAAGCGAAACTCCGTCTCCTGACGGGACTTTTTGCCAGTCAGGAAAAATTTTATGAAAAGTACTATTTGCGTGCCCAACGAGCACGTGCCATGTTACGTAATGATTTCGACGAAGCCTTCGATCCGAATGGCAAATATCGCTTGGATGTGTTATTGACACCGTCTACGCCGACACCGGCATTTCAATTCGGTGGGGTCACCGCCACTGATCCGCTTCTGATGCAATTTGCCGATCAGTTCACTTCGCCGATGAATTTTGCCGGTACTCCCGGAATCAGTTTTCCCTGCGGACTCAGTTCCGAAGGCCTACCGATCGGACTCCAAGCTGCCGGATATGATTACTGCGAATCCAAAATACTCCGTGCGGCTTACGCTTTCGAACAGGCGACGTCAGACGAAGATTGGCGGAAAGTCAAACCGGTGGTTTTACGATAAGGGGGAAGAGAATCATGACCGAATATGAAGTAACTATTGGGCTTGAAACCCATATCCAATTAAATACCGTAACCAAAGCTTTTTGCAGCTGCAAAGCCGATTCATGGGGAGAGGAACCCAATACTAATATTTGTCCCGTTTGCACCGGGCAGCCCGGCACACTTCCCCGGACCAATAAGGCAATGGTCGAAAAAGCTCTGATGCTGTGTCTGGCAATGAATGCGGATATCAACAGGAAATCTTTCTTTGATCGAAAGAATTACCTTTATGCGGATCTTCCGGCCGGATACCAAGTTACCCAAAATGATATGCCGATCGGTAAAGGCGGATATTTAGACTTTTTTATGGATGACGGAAGGAAAATTCGCGTTCATATCGATAATTTACACATGGAAGAAGATGCCGGAAAAACGAAAAATGAAGGCGATATCCGTCTGATCGATATGAATCGGTGCGGCGTACCCCTGGTTGAGATGGTCACGAAACCGGACTTACATTCTGCCGACGAGGCAGCCACTTATCTGATGCGTCTGAGACAGTTATTGCGTTGGATCGGTGTTTCCGAAGCGAATATGGAAAAAGCCCATTTACGCTGTGATGCCAATGTCTCGATTCGACCGAAAGGCGCCAAAGAACTTGGTAGAAAATGCGAGATAAAAAATATCAATTCGATCGAAGCCGTTCGGGCAGCGATTAATTCCGAGGTTGAACGGCAGACCCGTGAATTGAATGCGGGAAACAAGGTTGAGCAATGGACAATCGAGTGGGATAACGATGCTCAGGAACTGCGGAAGATGCGTTCCAAAGAAACAGCGGCGGATTATCGTTATTTTCGTGAGCCGAACCTGATGCCTGTTGTCATTACCGAAGAATTCCTGGAAGAAGTGAAAGCAAAAATGCCGGAGCTTCCGATCCAACGGCGTGAACGGTTTATTACTGAATTGGGTTTACCCGAGTATGATGCCTCTATTCTGACCGGAGAACGGGATACCTCCGAATTCTTCGAAGCGGCTTGCAAGATTTACGGGAAAGACAATAAGCGTGTTTCGAATTGGATGATGAATGAAGTTCTGCGAGTTGTCAATGAAAAAGGTATCTCGGTTTCCGAGTTGAGAATCACTCCGCAGGATCTGGCGGATATCATTTCGTTGGTTGATTCCAAAAGAATCAATACATCGACCGGCAAGACGTTGGTGGATAAAGTTGAGGAAACCGGCAAATCTCCCGCAGAGATTGTCGAAGAATCGGGGCTCGGTCTTGTGAGTGACGACAGCGAAATCCGCAAAGTTTGCGAGCGTATCATAACGGATAATCCAAAGGAAGTGGGTTTGTATAAAGGCGGGAAAGAAACATTGATCGGCTGGTTCGTCGGTCAGGTCATGCGGGAGATGCGCGGGAAAGCGGACCCTGTCTTGACGAAGTCGATCCTCGAAGAATTATTGAAACAATAACTCCTTCATAAATTCAAAACAAAAAAGGAAAAGATCGGTTCTTTTCCTTTTTTGTTTCGTCAGGGATTTTTTATGATTTGAAAGGTCTGAGGGAAATTTCACCGGCTTGGAAGAATTTTTCATCTCCGGCGGAATCAATTACATGCAAATTGCCCTCTGCATCCAATCCGATTAATGTGAAGATTTCGGGGTCTTTTTCGGGGGCTGTTAGGATAACTTGTTCTCCTTTGAATGCCAGGTAGCTTTCCCATTTTGTGATGAATTCAGAGGTTGCCAGAATCGGACGTAAACGGCGGAATTCAAGCAAAATATTACGGATATGCGGTAAAACTTCCAAGCAATCGCAACCTGCCGATTCCAAGGAACTCGCAGGGTAACGAAGACTGTCATCTGTGGGGATCGATTCGTTTTTCAGGTTTAACCCGATCCCGATGACCATGCCTCTTAACTCGTCTTTATCCCATGCAGCTTCGCAGAGAATACCGCAAACCTTTTTATGATCCAGCAGAATGTCATTCGGCCATTTAATCAACGGATTCAGTCCATAGGTATTTTTCAATGATTCCGCAACTGCCAATCCGGCTAATGGTGAAAACAGATGAATCTGGTTTTGTTCTTTATGACTCGGCCGCAAAATCAGGCTCATCGCAAGACTGTTGCCAGGCGTTGTCAGCCATTTTCTTGCCATCCGGCCTCGGCCGGCAGTTTGTTCATTTGCGACTACCAAACTGAAATCTTCCGCACCTTTTTCTGCCCAATCCAATGCATAGCGATTGGTGGAGTCTACGGTTTCAAAATATTTAATTCCTCCCATCGGCAAATCGGAGAGAAAGGATTCGAGTTCCAAAGTATCCATATTTCGGTTGAAATTTCCCTTTTAAATAATGACTGCCATACGAAACGCATGGCAGCTTCATTTTCTTTTTTAGAAAGCTCTATTTTTTGGGAGCTTCCATTCCTTTATGTAATTCGGTACGACCGATTCGATAAATCTTTGTACCGCAAACCGGGCAGGTACCGTATACAACTGCGCTGCCTCGTTTATTGAAACCGGCGGTAGGTTTCTGAATAGTACGCTTAGCCTTGCATTTTACACAATATCCTTCGATTTCCATTATTACCTCCATAATAAATTTCTTTCAGAATTAGAACGGAATAAAATGCGCTTCTACCTATTCCGCTTGACTAATTCAAAAGTATATCAATAGTTTAAAAAAATGGGTATATTTGTCAAGCCAAAATGGCTTACTGATGACGTATTTTTTGCGTAAAAATTGACTTTTTTAGAGAAATTTCAAAGAATGATGATATTGACGGCTTGGTTGAAATTATTCCGGAAAATCCGATTCGGTCATTTTTACGAGGAAATGAGCCAAAAAAAGCTTCCATTAGATCGAATTATTTAGGATCCTGATTAAAAAAAGAAAATTCGTTTCCAAAAAGGAATCTGAATATTACGAATGTCATAAATTCGGTATTACTGTCATAAATTTGAAAAATCAGTGACAAAAAGGGATTTTAACGCGTCGAGATCGAACTTTCGAAAATCTTCCGTCACCCGATCAGCCTGCCCGAACTTATCGGCCGGGTTGGTGGTTGTAACGGCAATGGTGCGCATGCCCGCATTCTTTGCGGCTGTAATACCAGCGACAGAATCTTCGATCACAACGCATTGAGAAGGTTGCGCTCGGATGGATGCGGCTGCGACTTGGAAAACATCCGGAGCCGGCTTGGATGGCAACAAATTCCCCGAAATAATATTGTCGAAATAGGAAATGAATCCCAGAACATCCAATTCGGTAAAAATCATCTCGACCGTGCTGGATGAGGCGATGGCCATCCTGATGTCAGCGGCGTGTAACTTTTTCAAGAAAGATTCGACACCCGGGATCGGAAAGACGGTTCCCTGTCTGGCGAATTCAACGGAATATTTGAAATAGCGTTCGTTTAATTCCCAAATTTGTGTATCGGAGAGTCTTCCTTGATACATTCTATCCAAAATGCTGGGAAAAGTTGCGCCGAAATACTGAGATTTATATTCTTCGGGTGTTATTTTGATCGTCGGTTTCTGTTCACTCAAAATTCGTTCCAATGCCATATAAAAACATTGGAACGAATCCGAAATTGTTCCGTCTAAATCCCAGAGAACGGCAAAATTCATCAGTTGTCTTCCTGATCCTTATCTCGTTCACGCAGATGGGGAAATAAAATAACTTCGCGAATTGTGCTTTGGTTGGTCAGCAGCATCGTCAAACGATCAATTCCCATTCCGAAACCGCCGCAGGGAGGCATGCCGTATCGCATCGCACGTAAATAATCCTCATCAATCGGATTTCGTTCCTCGTCATCTTCCGCATAAGTTCTTCCCATTTCCAGAAAACGAGCTTCCTGATCGATCGGATCATTCAGTTCCGTAAAAGCGTTACAAAGTTCCATTCCGGCAATAAATCCTTCAAATCTCTCGGTGATGAGTGGATTTTCCGGTTTTCTTTTTGCCAAAGGGGATACTTCCCACGGATAATCGTATAGAAAAGTAGGTTGCAGGAAAGTCGGTTCCAAAAAATCGCTTACCAATTGATTGATCAATTTTCCGCGTTGCAACCCCGGCTTGGTCTGAATCCCCTTTTCATTCATTGCAGCTGCCAAAGATTCGGTTGTCGGATATTTTTCGAAATCGATTCCGGTCTTTTCCAGAATCCCTTCCCGCATATTTACCCGATTCCAGGGCTTTGCCAAATCAAATTCAACATCGCCGTATTTCAATTTGGTCGTTCCCAGTGCTTTTTCTGCGGCATAACGGATCATCTGTTCCGTGAAATCCATAACTTTCAGATAATCAAAATAAGCGCAATAAAATTCGAGCTGTGTAAATTCCGGATTGTGTTTATAAGAGACGCCCTCGTTGCGAAAATCACGGCCGATCTCGTAGACGCGATCCAGTCCGCCGACCAACAACCTTTTCAGATATAACTCAAACGATATACGCAAATAAAGATCCTGATGAAGCTGATTATGATGAGTAATGAAAGGTCTGGCGGCAGCTCCTCCATAGATCGGTTGCAATACAGGGGTTTCAACTTCCAAAAAATCGTGACTGTCTAAGAATTCTCGCAGCGCCGAAACGATCTTTGAACGCGTTCGGAAGATATTTCGGACTTCGGGGTTCACCACCAAATCGGCATATCGTTGGCGATATCGAATTTCCGGATCGCTCAACCCGGTATGCTTGACGGTTACTCCATCGACTACCTCTTCTTTTGCTGCGGGAAGCGGCGAAATAGCTTTGGCGAGCATCCGAATGGAAGTTGTCTGAAGCGATATTTCACCCGATCGCGTCCTGATAACGGTCCCGTGGGCTTCGACGAAATCACCGATATCGAAATAATCTTTAAAAAACTGAAGCTGATCACCCAGTTCATTAACTCTCAAAAAGAGCTGAATCCTTCCCGTTCCGTCTTCGATATGAGTAAACGCCAATTTCCCCATAATCCGTAAGGAACGCATTCGACCGGCGATCGTCACTTCGATCGGTTGATCGGATCCTGTCGATTCCGCTTTTTCAAACGCTTCACATGATTCTTTAATTGTTGAACTAATATAAGAACGAGTCGGATAGGCTGGGATGCCTAATTCTTTCAGTTTTTGAATTTTTTGTACTCTGACTTTTTCTAATTCATTAAAATCCATGATTCCCTTTATTTCAGAATGAGATTTGCCGTAGTTTATTCGATATCGATAATCTTTACGTTATAAGAACCGACGGGAGCGGAGACCTGGACGATATCCCCTTTATGATGTCCCAACACTGCTTTTCCGATCGGGGATTCGTTCGAGATTTTATTTTCTTTGGGGTCCGCTTCCGGTGCTCCGACAATCGTATAAGTTTCAATTTCGTCGCTACCCTCTTCTTGAATTTTGATCTTCGAACCGATATCCGCAACGCCGATTTTTTCCGGGCTGTCGACTATCTTGGCCACCGCGATCAAATATTCCAAATCACTGATTCTGCCTTCAATGAATGATTGTTCATTCTTTGCGGCTTCATACTCCGCATTTTCAAGAAGATCATCTCCGCCGCCATCGATAGCGTTTCGGAGTCTTTCTGAGACTTCAGCTCTTTTTACGTTTCGCAGATAATCCAATTCCGCGACCAGTTTATCATAGCCTTCGCGAGTTAGCATTGTGTTTGTCATAATGACCTCGATCTAAAAGAATATAAAAATTTAAAATTTAACAAAAATACCCTCCTCGAGTGAGGAGAGCAATTTCCGGCCGAGTGAGCGTACTGGGGCTCGAACCCAGAACAAATGGCTTAAAAGGCCACTGCTCTACCATTGAGCTATACGCCCTTGACTGTAACTCGTACATTTTATCATGCCGATTATCTTGTGTCAATAAGCCGGTGAAAATAAGTATCATTTCGAATAACGATTCGTTTAAAATGCATCCTTTTATATTCAAAAGATTAATATAACTTTAATATTATAACCTCTTGACAAGCCTGTTCAAAAAACTATAATAAAGGCTGTGAATTATTGGAAAACAGCACTTTGTAGCTAGTAGGGGGAAAAAAGCTCGAGTCATTCCTGCCTTCTGGAAAAAGAAAAGAAGGCAAAAATTTTCATAATAAAACCTCTGATCTTTCAGAGGTTTTTTACTTAATCAACTGACCCGATGAATTAAAAGAGTCCCAGTTCGTTTCCGAAGTTATAGAGCAATTTCAAGGCGTAGTAATTCCGATAGTCCCAAGCACTGACAGATAAATAAATGGGTTTCTCCTTGGAAAGTCCATGGTTTTCCAAACTTTGCGCTGCAAGCCAAAAATTGAAAAAGGGCACATCAAAATCTCTGGCCACTTGCGCGGTAATCCGGTTAATACTGTTGTCTCCCTCCACGTTATCTGCCTTGCTGGACAAAACAGGCAGAATCCCATGATCGATCAAAACCTGCACAATTTCAGCCAGGTAATCGTAGTAGGCGTCTGTACTGACTCCGCTGACCCAATTCGTACCGAGATTAACAAACATAATGGACGGATTATGAATACGAATTTCGCATTCCAGTGCATTTTCATCTTTATGACAAGCTTTGGGGTCAGCCCAGGTGGTGGTTAAAACCGATCCGACATTCATCCCGTCATGAACGGCATAGCTTTCCATCAAGAACGATCCTTTATAATAATCAATGGCTGCCTGAAGATAAAGATCTTCATCCGCTAAAATCCCTTCATACCCCATATCATATATCCCCAGAAAAACGTTTGGACGCGATTGGCAATCCCCGATTTTGGAAAAAACTTTGGGGTTGGTTTTCAGGTCGTTCACACCGTGCCAGAAAATCTTTTTCGCATTTTCGGATAAAGTGGGAAGAATCGGCCAATTTGCCCATTCATCCGCGGAAGGTCGTACATCCGGAGTGGCAGTTGCCGTCGGCAAAAATTCGACGGTCGGGGTCGGTGTTTCCGTAGCGGGTGGAGTCGGAGTGAAGGTCGGAAGCGGAGTATCGGTCGGAATACTTGCGACGGTTTGGGTCTGTGCCGCTTGCAATGTGCTCTGAATTTCGGTGGAAATAACCGCGATTTCGGTTGCCAACTTTTGATCTCGTTTTTCTTTCAGATTGCAGCCGGAAATCAATAAAATAAGGCAGAAAAAAAGAAAAGACGATTGAAACAAATATTTTGCTTTATTTTTCATACCTTAAGTATTTTACAATGAAAATTAAAAAACAAAGCAAGGGCGGTTCATACTTCTCCGACGGATTGTGAATAAATCTTAATAAAGAATCTCTTTGGTAATGTTGATCATCGATTCCGACTTGTTAAAGAGAAGATAGATGATCCAATGTGATTTTTCGGTTTTCTTCGGTCTAACGTACCCGTTTGAAGTTGATCAGTATCAAACTGCGCTCGCAACTGTTGCTCGGTTTGAAATAAACTTTTTCCGAAACCGGCACATGGGATTCATTCAATAATTGAATCCAAAGAGGCTGCGGAATTTCCATAACCGGTCGGGCTATGGTAATTTCATAACCGGATTCCCCATAGATAGGGAAAAGACCGGTTAGAGTTTCTCGGATTTCACCGTCTGGGAAGTTCCCGACTTGGACATACAATCCGATGATGGGATCCCCTCTGGCATCATTCACCAATCCGGCAACCCCCATCCAAGAGCATTCGGCATTGGGATAGATGATCTCCGCGTTCGTCGCACCGGGTTGACCTTGAATTTCAAACCACATATCAGGGGTGGCAGCGGGCGTAGACGAAGCGCTGATCGAAGTCTCGGCGATTTTTAAATTGGCAATTTCCGTTTCCGCGGCATTTAATAACAGAAGAGGTGTGCTGGTAGGGAGCTGATTTCCGCCGGACGGCGTTCGGGTTCTTAATCTCGGCGTCGGAGTTTGAGTCGGAGTAAGAGAAACGGTCGGAGTCATTGTATTTGTCTGAGTGACGGTCGGAGTCGGAAGGGTCGGAGTAAACGTGTCGGTTTGAGTCGGTGTAATCGACGAAAAAAGAACATCAAAAGTCTGTTCATACCAACTGGTTTCAATGCCCGGTGTTTCGATGGGCTTTTTTTTATTTTTTTGTGTGAGAACCCAAACAAAGAAAACGGCGATAATGATCGAAAGGATCAATATCATCAGAAGCAGGCGAGACAGACAAGATTCTCTCCGTTTTTTCTTCCTTTTTCTGTCTATCCGGTCAAGGAGATCCGGATCGTATCGTGTTGTCGGCATTTTAAGAATCTTTATTTATTCAGCATGATGATTTCCGCGGAAGATTTTTGTTCCTTGACCCAATCCGATAGGATCTTGTGTTCGAGAATTTGGCGGGACTGCGGTGTCAGTGCATGATCCGTTGATCTCTCCGCGGCATACAAGATGTGGAATCCGATATCCGTCTCGATGATATCGCTGTAGCTTCCCGGTTGCAGGGCAAAAAGCGCATCTTCCAATTGCGGATAAACCAAAATGCCTCGTGCGACCCAATCCAAATCACCGCCGGTAATGGAATCGTTGGTTTTGGCAAGATCGATAAAATTCAGCCCCAAATCCAGTTTTGTTTTAATGGTATTGGCTTCGGCATGGGTAGCGGTAAAGATCTGATAGGCATGAATTTGTTCGATTCCCGTTAATTTTTCCGAAAAGAGTTTTTCCCGAATTTTGGCGGCAGAAATTTCACGGGTTAATGCTCGCCGAAAGCTGCTTTCACTGTAATGATTCTCGGATAACCATTGTCGAAAAGCATCCGATCCTCCCGTCTTTTCAATGAGAGATTGAATTCGGGTATCCAATTCTTCATCCGAAATGATGATCCCGTCTTTTACCGCGGCAGCCTGGAATAAGGTTTCATCGATTAAGGTATCCAACGCTTCTTGTTTCAAAGTTTCTTCGGAAGGTTGCATCGATTGTGTATCTGAATATGCCCGGCGAAGGTTGGCAACGGTCATATCAAAATCTTCCTGCCAAATATAAATACCGTTTACAATTGCCACTGCCGGCGGCGGTGTCGGTGTGAGGGTTGGTAAGGAGGTCGGGGTAATGGTGGCGGTCAATGTCGCTGACGGCGTGGCTGTAGGCGGATGAATCATTTGATTGATTGTGCCGCACGAACCGATCGAAATCAGCAGGGCGAAAATAAATAAAAATCGGAATATGGTCTTCATCAGGAAATTATTATACTAAGTGTTTGAAATATAGAGGATGAAAAGAAAAATATTCCGATAAGTGCATTTTTTTATTTCCGGAATTCGGAAGATTGAAATACAATATTCTTAATCTTTATCGATAACATTTGATCCGGAGTTTATTTCCGGGGGAGGTCGAAAAATGCAATACAGAAAATTTGGGAAAACGGGTGAGACCGTTTCGGTACTGGGGTTCGGTTGTATGCGTTTGCCGGTGTTGGATGGGAAACCCGAAAAGATTGATGTGGCGAAAACCGATGAGATGCTGAATTATGCTTTTGATCATGGTGTAAATTATTTTGATACCGCTTATACCTATCATCGTCCGATGAATCCGGCAGTCAAAAAAGGGTTTAGCGAAGATGTGCTCGGTGATTGTTTTCGAGGAGCAAAGCGGGAAAAAATATTCTTTGCCACTAAATTGCCAACCTTTAATATCTATAAAAAAGAAGAATTTGAAGAAGCTTTGAATGCCTCTCTGCGTTCCTTGAAAACAGATCGAATCGATTTTTACCTGGCGCATAGTTTAACGAAGCCGACTTGGGATCGCATGGTTGAATTGGGGATGTTGGATTTTTTACAAAAGGCGAAAGAATCCGGAAAAGTCCGCCACCTCGGTTTCTCGTTTCATGATGATTTATCCGTATTTAAGGAAATTATTAATGCCTTTGATTGGGAGTTCGCTCAAATTCAATATAACCAATATAACTATTTAGACGTCAACAGGCAAGCCGGTACCGAAGGATTGCATTACGCATCTTCCAAAGGATTGGGAATGACGATTATGGAACCTTTACGGGGCGGAAAGTTGGTATCCATTCCCTCAAGAGAAATCAGTGACCTTTGGAAGGAATCCGAACATCGGGATTGGACACCGGCACAGCGAGGTTTGTATTTTGTATGGAATGATCCGGCAGTCTCGGTGGTTTTGAGCGGAATGGGAGCGTTGGAGCAGGTCAAAGAAAACATCGCTGCCGCGGAAAACGCCGCACCGGGCATTTTGTCCGAAAAAGAGCTGGCTCTTTATTCTCGAGTTCGGGACATGTATTGGAAACGGATTATCGCACCTTGTACGGGCTGTGAATATTGTATGCCCTGCCCGCACGGAGTCAATATCCCGGAAAATCTCAATGTTCTTAATGAACTTTACATGTTTGATAACTTTGCGGAAAGCAAGCGTGCTTATGAATTTTTACCCAAAGAAGCCAGAGCCGAACAGTGCATTAATTGCGGAACATGTTTGCGAAAATGTCCGCAAAAGATTCAAATTCCGGTTCATATGCGTGCCTTGGCCGATCGCATGGCTTGAAATCGACAAAAAAGTCCCTTTCAAATGATAAAAAGGGACTTTTTTGTTTCCGAAAGAGAAGATTATTTAGCGCAAACCGCTCAGTTGCTTATTAAGATTAATAGCTGTCTCCCGGTATTTTGCAAGCTTTTCACGCTCTTTTTCAACGACGGCAGCCGGAGCTTTCATGGAAAACGGAGAATTTAAAAGTTTCTCAAGCCGATCGATCTGTTCATCGGTTTCTGCTAATTCTTTTTGCAGACGATCCCGTTCGGCAGCCAAATCGATTTCTTCTTCGATTTCCAAAAAGATACCTATACCGGAAGCCGCAGTTGAGATCCGATCCGCGGGCGGTGTATCCAAATGCGGAAGAATTTCCAGTTGATCGGGATCGAGATGTGCCAATGTTGCAATTGCATCCCGTTGCGATTCAAAAACAGCTGTTTTTTCGCCCGTGACGATTGTCGCCGGAATCAATGTTCCCGGTTTCACATTTTTTTCGGTACGTATATTGCGAACGGCCCGGATTACATCTTGGATCATCAACATATCTTTGACGGCAAGTTGATCCGATTCACCGATTGATTCAGCTTCAGGCCATTTGGCGATAATCAAGGCTTCTTCCCAACCGTGCGCCGGCGCATAAGCTTCCGATTGATCGATGGCCGCTGTTTTTAAATGTCCCCATAATGCCTCGGTTACATACGGGGTAAAGGGATGTAACAATCTGAGGCAGGTATCCAAAATCCGCACCAATAAACGAGCGGTGTTAAATGCCGTATTTCCTCCCCGGCTTAATTGGATTTTGGCGATTTCCAAATACCAATCCGCATATTCGCTCCAGAAGAAATCATAAATCTGCCGACCGGCTTCTCCGTATTGATGGCTTTCAAACAAACGTTCAACGTCAGTAATCAAATTTTGTAAACGCGCCCAAATCCAACGATCTGCCAAAGTCGGCTGGATCGGGCTGCCGTCGTCCGCTCGACTCGGCGCTTTATCGAGCGCTCCGATAACAAATCTGCCGGCGTTCCAGAGCTTGTTGGCAAAATTTCGATTCGCTTCCACCTTCTTGACGCTCAGGTTTGTATCATTCCCGGCGGTCGATCCCACCAGTAAGGTGAAACGTAATGCATCCGTCCCGAATTGATCCATAACGGTTAAAGGATCAACCACGTTTCCCTTGGTCTTGCTCATTTTCATCCCGTGTTCATCCCGAACCAATCCGTGCAGATAAACTTGGCTAAAGGGGATCTTGCCGGTGAAATAGAGACCGCTCATAATCATTCGGGCGACCCAGAAAAACAGAATATCATATCCGGTCTCCATCATAGTGGTCGGATAAAAATATTTAAAATCAGGCGTCTCTTCCGGCCAGCCGAGAGTTGAAAAAGGCCACAACCACGAAGAAAACCAGGTATCCAATACATCCGGATCCTGTTCGATATTCTTACTGCCGCATTTCGGACAAACTTCCAAATCCGTCCGCGAAGCGGAAACTTCTCCGCAGTCCTGACAATACCAAACCGGGATACGATGCCCCCACCATAGTTGGCGGCTGACGCACCAATCCTGAATATTTTCCAACCAGTTGTAATAAACTTTGGTAAACCGGTCCGGAATGATGGTGATACTGCCGTTGCGAACGGCTTCAAGCGCCGGTTCCGCGAGCGGTTTCATCTTGAGAAACCATTGAGTCGAAATCATCGGTTCGATGATTTCGCCGGATCGTTGAGAACGCGGAATATTCATCATATATGGTTCTTCTCTGATGACCAACCCGGCTTCTTTCATATCCGCCCAAATCTTTTTTCGGCATTCAAAGCGGTCCATTCCGGTGTAAGGGGCGCCCGCTTCGTTAATCTTGGCATCCTTGGTCAAAATATTAATCATTTCCAGGTGATGAGTTTCACCGATTTTATAGTCGTTGGGATCATGTGCGGGAGTGATTTTCACAACGCCCGTACCGAATTCACGATCGACATATTCATCCGCAATAATCGGGATTTCTCGCCCGACTATGGGGACAAGCGCTGTCTTGCCGATATATTTTTGATACCGTTCATCTTCCGGGTGAACGGCGACGGCGGTATCGCCAAGGATTGTTTCCGGACGGGTCGTTGCCACCGGCAAATAATCTCCGCTTCCGTCCGCCAACATGTATTTGAAATAATAAAGTGTTCCGGGTTCTTCGGAATATTCGACTTCCAGATCGGAGACGGCAGTCTGAAGCTTGGGAGACCAGTTTACGATTCTCGGTCCGCGATACATCAATCCGTCTTCGTAAAATCGAACAAAGACTTCGCGTACAGCTTTTGAAAGGCCTTCATCCAAGGTAAATCGTTCACGGTCCCAATCACAGGAGGCGCCGAGACGACGGATCTGGGCTACAATTCGATCATGATATTTCTCTTTCCACTCCCATACTTTTTCGATGAATTTTTCTCTTCCCAGATCTTCCCGTTTAATTCCCTGCGCATTTAAAGCCCGTTCCACAACCATTTGTGTTGCGATACCGGCATGATCGGTTCCCGGGACCCAAAGTGTGGGCATTCCTTTCATTCGATGATAGCGAATCATTAAATCTTCCATAGAAACAAACATGGCATGCCCGAGGTGCAATTCACCCGTCACATTCGGAGGAGGGATGGATATGACATAAGGAGTATGGTCGGGATTAAAATCCGGTTTATTGGGATCGTTCCACGGCTTAAAATATCCTTGTTCTTCCCACCATCGATATAACTTTTCTTCATTCGCTGCAAAATCATATGTTTTCGGCAGTTCATGTTGGTTTATATTTGTTCCATCCATTTTTCCTCCTATTCAGAAAAAACACTTTCGTCCGAAAGAGGACGAAAGTGTTTAATTTCCGCGGTACCACCTCAATTCACACTGGTTCCAAGAAACGGGTGTGCTCTCTTGTCTGAGATTGATAACGGTTCTCCGCCGTGCTGTTCTACTGGCTATAAATCGGATAGCGTTCTTCAGCAAATCTTATCGGATGACAGTTGTCGTATATTTCCCTCGGGATTCTCAGCTGCAGCCCTTCTCTGTCAGGGTATTTCGACAATTTAATCCGACATCTCTTACGATATATTGAGGCAAATTATACAGAAAGTACGGCGTACCGTCAACCGAAGATTGATGAAAGGTGATACTTATTTGGTCGACGTTTTCTGTGGTGATTGAATACCGGCGGATAAGGGATAAAAGCGAAAACAAAGGAATGGATATCCTCAATCAGGAATCTGGATGGGATGAATTATCTTTGTTTTGATCTTCCGATTTATCTTCATGGCTAACAGGTTCTTCCGAATCCGAAGAAGAGGGTAATTTCTCGATTCCGGATGAATGATCGGTTGATCCGGATTGGGCAGAGTCGCCGGGAGTCTCTATTTCTTTCGGCGTTTCATTTGTTTGTGCCGGAGGTTGTCCATTCGGATGGCCGGCATTTATCGGGTAACCAAACTGAGCGGTGGGTCGTGAGAAAAGGGAATTTCGCTTGAAAACGGAATTCGAAAGAATTCGTTGGGCTTCTTTGAAAAGGTCAACGGCATCGGTATCCGGAATTGCTTTATTTTCGTTGCTGTTCCACCAAAAGATATACCCCGCAACGAGGACAAAAATAAGCGGAACAATCCAAATCATGCGAACTCCTTTTGTTCTTCTAATTTATTCAACAGCTGAATAATTTCGGTTGAAAATTGTCTGTAGCGCCATGGAAGATCAACCATAATCGATTGAAGTTGTGCTTCGTTTTGCGGATTTTTACAAATAATTTCCTCCATGATATCACGAGGAAGAATTACATCGGACGGAACATCATATTTGATCCCGGTTTCTTTTCGCCAGTTTCTCAGGTGCTCACGCCTTTGTAATGTTGAATCGCACGGGATTTTTGTCTTTGGCGGGCGGGGAATACAACGAATGTCACGATCGGTGGTTTTGAAGATTTTCATTAAATTTTTCCCTTCTTTTTCGATCAGGGATTTCCGCATTCCTTTGATATTTGCCAATTCTTCCTCCGATTGCGGAGGATTCAAGCAAAGCTCCAGCATAACATGATTTTGCATTACTTTGAAAACGGGGATATTCATGTTTTTGGCGATCCGTTCGCGCCACTCGCAGACAGCCTGCAACATGCCGATTTGCTGCACGGTCAGTTGATGATTGTTTCCGGCGATATTCCACCAATTTGTCGTCTCCGGGGCATATTGTCCGGACGGAGTTTTACAAACCCGATCAAAATCTTCCTGCGCCAGTTCCGTCAGATTCCGTTCAGATAGTTCTTGCTCCAATTTGTCTTTCAGTTCAATTAAATAATCCGTATCATGAATTGCATATTTCAGCATATCTTCGGGAATGGGACGAATTCCCCAATTTGCTTTTTGGTACTTTTTTTCCAAACGAATTCCGAGTTCGGATTCCAGCATCGCGGCAAGACCGACTTCTTTTCGCCCCAGAATCCTCGCTGCGATCATTGTGTCAAAGATATGATT